>JAPOOQ010000148.1 GCA_026713345.1 Gemmatimonadota bacterium
CACCGCCGACCAGGGGTGCGCTGTACGACGGATCCCCCATCGCGGCGACCTGGACCGCGCCCGCGCTCTCCGTGACCGGCTCCAGCCAGTGATGCAGCCACTCGCTCATCGGCAGCGCCCCGAAGAACCCCACTACGGACGCCTGAAGCTCTTCCGGCACGTTCACCCACCCGCCGAATACCGACAGCACCGCCAGCACCATAAGCGGAACCGTCATCACGCGCGGCGCCTCGTGGAGGTGGCCGCGGGCGCCCTGCTCCACCCGGCTGGACCCGTGGAAGGTCATGATCATCAGCCGGGTCATGTAGAAGGCCGTGAGGAGCGCCGTGGCGAGCGCGACCAGCCAGTATACCGTGTAGAGCCATCCGTAGGGATTCGATTCCGCCCCGGCCCACGCCGCCGTGTACCAGATGATCTCGTCCTTCGAGAAGAAGCCGGCGAAGGGCCAGATCCCGGCGATGGCGAGGGTGGCGATCCACATCACCACCCAGGTGATGCGCATGCGGGTGCGGAGCCCCCCCATGTTCCGCATGTCCTGCGCGTCCTCGTGGCTGCCGGACTTGTGCAGCGCGTGGTGCATGGAGTGGATGACCGCGCCCGCGCCCAGGAATAGCAGCGCCTTGAAGAACGCATGCGTCATGAGGTGGAAGATGGACGCCGTGAAGGCGCCCACCCCCGCACCCAGGAACATGAAGCCCAGCTGCGAGACGGTCGAGTAGGCCAGCACCTTCTTGATGTCGTACTGCTTGAGCGCGATCGTCGCCGCGATGAGCGCGGTGAGCACCCCGATCCCCGCCACCACCGCCTGGCTGGTCGGCGCCAGCGCGTACAGCACCGACGAACGCGCCACCATGTACACCCCCGCCGTGACCATCGTCGCCGCATGGATGAGCGCGGAAACGGGCGTGGGCCCCGCCATCGCGTCGGGGAGCCACACATGCAGCGGCACCTGCGCGCTCTTCCCGGCGGCGCCCAGCATGAGCAGCAGCGTGATGGCGGTGACGACGGCGCCCCCCGCGGCCAGCTGCCCCTCCGCACCGCCGAAGATCTCGCCGAATTCGAGGGTCTCGAAGGCCTGGTACAGCAGGAACATCGCCAGCAGGAACCCGACGTCCCCGATCCGGTTGACGATGAACGCCTTCTTGCCGGCATCCGACTTCTCGCGGTCGGTGAACCAGTACCCGATCAGCAGGTAGCTGCACAGCCCGACGCCCTCCCAGCCGACGAACATCGTCGCATAGCCCGCCCCCATCACCAGCACCAGCATGAAGAAGACGAAGAGGTTCAGGTACGCGAAGTAGCGGGGATAGCCCACGTCGTCCCGCATGTACCCGACGCTGAAGACGTGGATGAGGAAGCCCACCCCCGTCACCACCAGCATCATGATCATCGAGAGCTGGTCGAGCTGGACGGCCACGGGGACGGTCAGCGTGCTCGTGACGATCCAGGTCCAGAACGGCACCACGACGGGTTCGTCGAGGTGCGCCGCCCACATTCCCTCGAAGTTCCACAGCGTCAGCAGGAAGGCGAGGGCCATCACCCCCGGGCCGATCCAGGTGGGCAGGGTGTGGGTGAGGGGCCGCCTGTCGCCCGCGAAGGGGTCCCATTCGCCGCCTGCCCGCACCGCCGCAGAGGACTGCCGGGCCGCCCACAGCGCGAGAATGCTGTTCAGGACGAAGCCCAGCAGCGGCAGCAGGATGATCCACCCCGGGAGCAGCGGCTCCCACTCGGCGGCTTGCCGGGCGAGCGGGCCCGAGCCCGGCACGGCTGCGGCAGCGGCGAAGAGCATCAGGTCACCACTTCAGCAGGTTGAACTTGTCCACGTTGACCGTCTCGTAGTGCCGGAAGATCGAGATGATGATCGCCAGCCCCACGGCCGCCTCCGCGGCGGCCACCGTCATCACGAAAAAGACGTACAGCTGCCCCTCGATGCCCGTGTAGCGGGAGAGCGCCACGAAGGCCAGGTTGACCGCGTTGAGCTGCAGCTCGATACAGAGGAAGATGACGATTGCGTTCCTGCGCACGATCACGCCCAGCGTGCCGATCACGAAGAGCGCGGCGCTCAGGATGAGGGCATGGGTCAGCATCGGTCTCCCGGGGCTCAGTTGCGCGGTTTGGCCAGCACGACGGCGGCGACGATCGCCACCAGCAGCAGCAGGCCCATCAGTTCGAAGGCGACGACGTAGTCGGTGAAGAGCGGCTCGGCGATGACCCCCGCCACCCCCTCCTCGCGCGCGGCCGCGTCCATGGCGGCGGCGATGGCGGCCCCGTCCTCGCGGAAGCCGGTGTCGTTCACGTCCATGAAGCCCTGCGCCAGCCCCCCCGCCGTCAGTCCCGCGACCACGAAGGCCAGCAGCGACCAGAGGCCGTACTTCAGGTCCGCGCGGTAGTCGTGGCCGAGGTTCAGAAGCATGATCACGAAGAGGAAGAGCACCATGATCGCGCCGGCGTAGACCAGCACCTGGATGGCGGCCAGGAAGTGCGCCTCGAAGAGCACGTAGATCCCCGCCACGCTCGCCAGCGTGGCCACCATGAAGAGCAGGCTGGCCACGGGGCTCTTGCTGATCACGACGCCGAACGCGCCCCCCAGGGCGACGACGGCGAAGAGGACGAAGAGGACTTCGATCATTCGGAGCGCGGGTCGGAGGGGTCCCAGAGGAGCGTGGTCGGGTGGTCCTGCTCCATCAGGCGGTCGAGGTCGTAGACGAAGCGGTCGCGGGTGTACTCGGCGTTCTCGAAGTGCTGGCCGACGTGGATCGCCTCCACGGGGCAGACCTCCTGGCACATTCCGCAGAAGATGCAGCGGAACTCGTCGATCTCGTAGACGATCGGGTAGCGGTTGCCCTGGTCGTCCTCGCCTCCCACCAGGCGGATGCAGTTCGCCGGGCAGACGGTGGGACAGAGTCCGCAGGCCACGCACTTGGGGCGGCCGTCCGCGTGTACCTCCATGCGGTGCGTGCCCCGCCAGCGGGGGTGGAGATCCGGCTGGTCCTCGGGGTATTCGAGCGTGACCTTCCTGGGCCGCACGAGGTGCTTGAAGGTGAGGCTCATCCCCTTGAGGGTGGCCCGCATGTACGAGGTGCGGCCCGGTTCGGGGCGCCGCATCACCTTGACCGATATCGCCATTGCCAGTTTCTCCCGTTCAGCTGGAGGCCGTGCCCCGCGCCCGGATCCGTGCCACGCTGCTCTGCCCGTGGGCGCCGCCGATCACCCGGTCGCGGTCGACGAAGAAGAGGAAGGCGACCGTCGTCACGCCGCTCACCCCTGTCAGCACCAGCCCGTAGCGAAGGCCGAAGGGCACGCCGAGCTGGTCGAGGACGAGCATGGTCCCCGCGATCAGCACGATGTACCCGAGCGCCGCGGGCAGCAGCACCTTCCACCCCAGGTGCATGACCTGGTCGTAGCGGAAGCGCGGCAGCGTCCAGCGGATCCAGATGTAGAGCATCACGAAGAAGGCCGTCTTGACGGAGAACGCGCCCAGCGTCAGCAGGGTGATGAGGACGCTCGGCGTCGCGGCGATCGCGGCGCCGGCCTCGTCGAACCCGCGGATCAGCGCGCCTTCGTGCCAGAACATGTCGTCCCCGGTCCAGACCGGGATGTCCCAGCCGCCGAAGAACAGCGTGGCCATCAGCGCCGACGCGGTGAGCACGTGCGCATACTCCGCGATGAAGAACATCGAGAATTTCATGGCCGAGTATTCGGTGTGGTAACCGGTGATGAGCTCCGACTCGGCCTCCGGCATGTCGAAGGGGAGCCGGTTGGTCTCGGCCAGCGCGGAGATGACGAAGAAGATGAACGCCAGCGACAGCGGGAAGACGAACCACAGCTTCATCTGCTGCTGCTGCCACACCATCTCGGTCAGCGTCACGTTTCCGGCCAGAAGCAGCACCGCGATCACGCTCAGCCCCAGCGCGACCTCGTAGGAGATCATCTGGGCGGACGCCCTGAGCCCGCCGAGGAAGGCGTACTTGTTGTTCGACGCCCATCCGGCGAGCACGACCCCATACACCGCCAGCGACGACAAAGCCAGGATGTAGAGGATCCCGATCGGCACGTCGGCCACGATCATGTCCACCGTCCCCACCGGGGTGGGCAGCGGCGCCGCGATGGGAATCACCGCGAAGGTCACCAACGCCGGCATGATCGCCAGCATCGGACCCAGCACGAAGTAGAACTTCGCGCTCGTCCCCGGCATCGTCTCTTCCTTGATGAGGTTCTTCACCGCGTCGGCGATGGGCTGCAGCAGCCCGAAGGGCCCCACGCGGTTCGGCCCCAGCCGGTCCTGGATGAAGGCCGAAACCCTGCGCTCGGCGAGCGTCATGTACGCGACCGCCAGCAGGACCACGGTGAAGACGCCGACCACCTTGATGGCGCCCGCCACCCAGAACCAGAAGGTCGAGAGCTGGTTCATCTCATGCATGGGCGGCCTCCAGGCGGGTGCCCGCGTCGCCGACCTCGTCCCAGGTCAGCCCCGCGAAGGCGGCGTGCCCGTTCGTCATCCGCTCGAAGGCCTCCTCGGCGCTCGCCGGCGTCCCGTCGCCCCGCAGAGCGCCCACAAGGGCCCCCAGGACCAGCCAGGCGGGCCGCGCGTACCCGGGTGCCTGCAACCCCTGCCAATAGCGCTGAACCCGCCCCTGCACGTTCACGAAGGACCCCTCCTCCTCGGCGAAGGTCGTCACCGGGAGGACGAAATCGGCGTTTCGCGCCCCCGGGGAGTCCGCCGTCCCCAGGTAGACGAAGAGGCTCGCGTTGGCGCCGAAGTCCTCGTCCTGGTCGCCCAGTTCGTCACCGAGCACCACGATGATCCCGTCGTGGCCGGCCACCTCGTCGAGCCCCCCCGCGCCGTCGTCGCCACCGGTTCGCGCAAACCCCAGGATGCCGGCGCCATCGACGTTCGGAGCCAGATCGCGGCGGCGCACCAGGGTGGGAAAGCCCGGCAGGGGGTCCTCGTCCGGGGCGCGCGGCGAGCGGTAGACACTCTCCTCGACGCTGCCCGCCTCGCCGCCCAGCCCCACCAGCGCCGCCAGCGCCTCGTTCGACGCGAACGGCGACCCCACGAGCCTGACGCCAGCGCCGGCCGCCTCCGACAGCCGCGTGTAGAGCATCGCCAGCGCATCCTGCCAATCGGCCGCGCGCCGTGCGTCTCCCCGCCCCACCGCAGGCTCCTTCAGCCGGCCGGGGTGGTTCATCCACTCGTAGTTCGCGCGCCCGTAGTCGCACATCCAGTGGCCGTTGACCTCCTGGTTCTCACGCGGTTTGAGCCGCTGCACCAGGTTGTCGCGGGTGTGCAGCTCAATATTGCAGCCCTGCGAACACCCGGGGCACACCGACGGCGTGTGGTCCAGATCCCAGGCACGCGCCTTGTGCAGGAAGTCCTTTGACACGAGCGCGCCGACCGGGCAGATGTCCACGACATTGCCCGCGTAGGACGCGCCCTCGAGCCCCTCGTGGAAGAAGGTGTCGATCACCGCGCGGCTCCCCCGCTCCACCACCGTCAGGCGCGGGTCGCGCGCGACTTCGTCCATGAAGCGCACGCAGCGCGTGCACATTACGCAACGGTCGCCGTAGAAGAGCACGTCGCCCCCGAAATCGTCGCGCCCGAAGACGCGCTTCGGCTCCCGGCCGCGGCCGCGCTCCCTGCCCTCCTCGAAGACGTAGTCCTGCAGCTTGCACTCGCCCGACATGTCGCAGATGGGGCAGTCGAGCGGGTGGTTGACCAGGTAGAACTCGAGCACCCCCTTGCGCATCCTGGTTGCGGATTCGCTCTCCGTATGCACGACCTGGCCGTCCTGGGCCATCGTCACACAGGACGGCTGCAGCTTGGGAGCGCCCTCCACCTCGACCAGGCAGATGCGGCACTGGGCCGGAGCGCTCAGCCCGGGGTGATAGCAATAGTGCGGCACCTCGATCCCAAGGCCACCGGCGGCGTCCAGCAGCGAGGTCCCCTTCGGCACGGTGACCTCCCGGCCATCGATCGTCAGGGTAACCGTATCGGCTTTGCGACCGTTGTCCGGCATCAGGCTGCTCCCACCCGTTCGCCCCGGCGGATCAGCGCCAGGTAGTCGTCGCGGAACTTCTCGATCGACGAGATGATCGGCATCGCCAGCGAGTCCGAGAGGACGCAGATCGTGGTTCCGGTCATCTGTTCGGAGATCTCGATGAGGGTGTCGAGGTCGTCTTCGGTGCCCCGACCGTCCTCGATGCGGCGGAGGATCTCGGTGGCCCAGGTGGTGCCCTCCCGGCAGGGCGTGCACTGGCCGCACGATTCGTGGGCGTAGAAGTACGCCATCCGGCGGACCTGCTTGACGATGTCGGCGGTCTCGTCCATCACGATCACGGAAGCGCAGCCGAGCATGGAGCCAGCGGCCTCGACCCCCTCGTAGCACAGGGTACAGGCACGACAGTCGTCGGCGCTCATGATCGGGACGGAGCTGCCCCCGGGGATGACCGCCTTGAGTGCGTTGCCGTCGCGCATGCCGCCGCAGACGTCCTCGATGAGCTCCATGAGGGGGAAGCCGAGCGGGAACTCGTAGTTGCCGGGCTTGTTCACGTGGCCCGAGACGCAGAAGAGCTTGGTGCCGGGGCTCTTTTCGGTGCCCCACTGGCGGTACCAGTCGCCGCCGTGCCGCACGATGTGGGGGGTGGCCGCCAGCGTCTCGACGTTGTTGATCGTGGTCGGCATCCCGAAGGCGCCCACCGCCGCCGGGAAGGGCGGCTTGATGCGCGGCTCGCCGCGGCGCCCCTCCAGCGAGTTCATGAGGCCGGTCTCCTCGCCGCAGATGTAGGCGCCGGCCCCCACGTGCAGCGTGATGTCGATGTCCACGCCCGACCCCAGGATGTCCTTCCCCACAAGACCCTTGTCGTACGCCTCCTCCAGCGCCCGCGCCATCACCCGGGTCGACTCGAAGAACTCGCCGCGCAGGTAGATGTAGCAGTGCGACGCCCCGATCGCGTACGACCCCACCAGGCACCCCTCGATGAGCTGGTGCGGGGTCCAGCGAATGATCTCGCGATCCTTGAAGGTGCCGGGCTCGGACTCGTCGGCGTTGCAGAGCAGGTAGTGCGGGCGGCGCGCGTCCTGCGGCATGAACGACCACTTGAGACCGGTCGGGAAACCCGCGCCGCCGCGCCCGCGCAACCCCGACCGCTTGACCTCTTCGACCGTCGCCTCGCGGCCGATCTCGAGCGCGCGCGCGATCCCCTGGTAGCCGCCGTACTTCTTCCACCCGGCCACGGTGCGCGCGGCGGGATCGCCGAAGCCCTCGCTCAGGACTCGCGTCTCCTTTTCGTGCCGGTACGGGTATGCCACTATGCCTATTCCGGGGTCGGGCCGGCGTCGCCGCCGCCGTTCAGTTCCGATTTCAGGCGCGCCAGAACACTGGGCACGTCCGCAACGGAAACGTCCTCGAAGTACCGTTCGTTGATCTGCACGCAGGTCGGAAATCCGCACGCCGCCAGGCACTCCGCCTCGACCACGGTGAAGTTGCCGTCGGCCGAAGTGTCGCCCAGTTCCGTGTCCGTGTGCTTCAGGAAGGCCGCCAGGACCTCGTCGGCGCCGCACAGATTGCAGGAAATGTTGGTGCAGACCTGAATGAGAAAGCGCCCCACGGGACGCTTGTTGTACATCGTGTAGAAGGTGGCCACGCCCCGGACGTAGGCGCGGCTGAGCCCCAGCAGCCCCGCCACCTCGTCCATCGTCTCCGGGGACACGTGCCCGCGCAGCTCCTGGGCCAGGTTCAGCGCCGGGAGCAGGGCGGCCATCGCGGTGGGGTAGCGGCTGCGGATCTTCTCGAACCGCTCCTGGTAGGGGCCCTCGAAGAGGGGTGCCCCGGGATCCCTTTCCACCCGCTGGAAGGGGTGGCTGGCCGCGGTACTGGGGTGCCTGCCCTCCGGGGGCAGCTCGCCCGCATAGCCGGCGCCCCGCACATCGTCCTCGGTGAGGTCGAATTCTCCCGTGTTGCCCGCCCAGCCGGGATTGTGGAAACGCGCCTCGCTCACCGGTCGATCTCCCCCAGCACGATGTCGAGGCTCGCATTGATCATGATCAGGTCCGCCATCAGGTGCCCCTCGGACAACTTCGGGATCGCCGACAGGTTCACGAATGACGGCGGGCGGATGCGCCAGCGCACCGGCTTCGGTCCCCCGTCGCCCACCACGTACATGCCGAGTTCGCCCTTCGACCCCTCCACCGAGAACCAGCAGTCCTCGGCGGGCGCCGGAATGCCCTCGGTGATGAGCTTGAAATGGTGGATCATCGACTCCATGTCGGACATGCAGTCGGTCTTGGAAGGCAGGCTGATCCTCGGATCCTCGATGTCCATCGGGCCGCCGGGGAGCTGGTCGAGCGCCTGGTGCAGGATGCGCACGCTCTGCCGCATCTCATCCATGCGCACCAGGTAGCGGTCGTAACAGTCCCCGTGGCACCCGATGGGGACCTCGAAGTCGTAGTTCTCGTAGTCGTAGTACGGACGGTCCTTGCGCACGTCGTACGGGACGCCGCTCGCCCGCAGGTTGGCCCCCGTGAGCCCGTGGTTCACCGCCTCCTCCGCCGAGATCGCCCCGATCCCCTGCGTCCGCCCGATGTGGATCGCGTTGCAGGTCAGGAGCGTGTCGATCTCGTCGAGCGTCGCAGGGAGGTTATCGACGAAATCGCGCACGCCTTTCGTCCACCCCTCCGGGAGGTCGGCCATCATCCCGCCGATCCGGGTCGCCGACGTCGTGATGCGCGCCCCCGTCAGCGCCTCGTGCAGCTTATAGACCTTTTCGCGCTGCTGGAAGGCGTAGAGGAAGGGGGTGAAGGCGCCCACGTCGATCGACCAGGTGCCGAGCCAGAGGAGGTGCGAGAAGATGCGGTCCATCTCCATGCAGATCACCCGCGCGACCCTGCAGCGATCCGTTACCTCGATGCCCATAAGTTTTTCTACGGCCATCACATAGGCGCAGTTGTAGATAAGCGGCGCGAGGTAGTCCATGCGGTCGGTGAGCGGCACGATCTGGTTCCAGGTGCGGTACTCGCCGAGCTTCTCGAAGGACGAATGGAGGTAGCCGAGCCGCGGCACCACGCTCACCACGGTCTCGCCGTCGAGCTCCACAACCAGCCGCAGGACACCGTGGGTGGCGGGGTGCTGCGGCCCCACGTTGACGAGCATCGTCTGGGAGCCGAGCTCCGGTTCAGGAGCGTCGAAGGGCTCCATCGGGCTCGGCACCGGTGTGCCGGCCGGGCCCATCTCGGGGTTGCGGCCAACCGCGTACTCGACCGTGCTAGAGGCCATCGTCATCCTCCTCGCCACCCGCACCGCCATCGCTCCCCACCGCCTCCTCCACCAGCTGCGGCGTCCGCCCGCCGATCTCTCCCGGCATGTATTGGTCCTCCGGATCCTGGGTCAGCGCCCGGCGCGTCTGTTCCGCGCGCGAGAAGCGGCCCCGGAGCGGGAAGTCCTTCCTGAGCGGATGACCCTCGGCGTAGTTGTCCGGCATCAGGATCCGGCGCAGGTCCGGATGCCCCTGGAAGGTGACCCCGAACAGATCGTAGACCTCGCGCTCCAGCCAGTCGGCCCCGACCCAGATCCCCGTCACGCTGTCGATCTCCAGCGCGTCCAGCCGAAGCTCGCACTTGACCCGGAGCGCCGCCCGGTGCGGGATCGACCAGAGCTGGTAGACCACCTCGATGGGCCTGCCGCCCCCGTAGTCCACCGCCGTCACGTCGGCCAGGTGGTCGTAGTGCTGGTCGGGAGTCTCATGGAGCCAGCCCAGGATCTCCGTAACCCGCTCCGGGTCCACGTACACGACGTCCTCGTCGCCCGCACAGACCCGGTTGCGCAACACGCCGTCCGGGAACTGCTCCCACAGCGCCGTGACGGAGGGGTTGCAAGGCGGCACGCTCGCCGGGCCTTCTCCCCCCGGGGCGTCCGCCTGTGAACGGCCCGGTCCGGAGGCGACGAACGAGAAGTCGGGCGAGGAGCCCGCGGATCCGTGGTCCGGCATCAGGCCCGTGACTCCCCTCTGGTGCGCCGCCTCACGGCAGGCGGTCCTCGGGACGCCCGATGGCGCCGGTCTCGACCAGGCCGCTAACCTGGTTCTGTTGGGTCGAGTTGCCGAAGGGCCCGGTCAGGTCGGTAACCTCCTGATCGTCCGCCCGGGGCCGCCCGACCGCCAGCGGATCCTCGGCGCGCAGCTCGCCGTGCCTGGCCAAGCTCTCTCCGCGGATCTTCTCCTGGACCATCATCAGCCCGTAGCTCAGACACTCGGGGCGCGGCGGACACCCGGGAATGTAGACGTCCACCGGCACGATCGTGTCGATTCCCTGCACCATCGAGTACACGTCAAAGACACCGCCGGACGACGCGCACGCCCCCATCGAGATGCACCACTTGGGCTGCATCATCTGATCCCAGATGCGGCGCAGCACGGGCGCCAGCTTGTAGGGGACGCGCCCTGCGCAGATGAGCACGTCGGCCTGCCGGGGACTGAAGGACATGCGCTCCATCCCGAAGCGGGCCAGGTCGAAGTTGCTCGCCGCCGACGCCATCATCTCGATCGCGCAGCAAGCGGTCCCGAAGGGCATCGGCCACAGCGAGTTGCGCCGCGCCCAGTTCACCACGAAGTCGAGCCGGGTGGTGAGGAACGTGGGTGTGCCGGCCCCGAGGGCACCGGGTTTGTCTACTCCCATTCCAGGCCGCCTTTCTTCCACTCGTAGATCAGTCCCACGGCCAGGACGACCACGAAGAGGAACACCGCAACGAACGGGCCCCAGCCCAGCTCGCGCACCCGTACCGCCCAGGGCACGAGGAAGATCGTCTCCAGGTCGAAGACGATGAAGCTGATCGCCACCATGTAGAACTTGATCGAGAACCGTGCCCGCGTGTCCCCCAGGGGGATCATCCCCGATTCGTAGGGCATCGCCTTCTGCGGAGTGGGGCGGCGGGGATTCAGGATGTGGGATGCTACGGCCATCCCGACGGCGTTGAGAACCGTCACGCCCAGGATGATCAGGAGCGGTATGTAGGACTTCGCCATGCTGACTGAAGGTCCTCCGTGCTGGGTTCCCCGCCCCTGGTGGCCTCCGCTCTCGCGGAGCACCCGCCGAGGGGGGTTCGCCGACTCCCACTGAGTTTGTGAAAATTTTCACGAACTCTCGAATCAAGGCTGTAAGATACGGGGGCGGTCCCGGGGATTCAAGTTTGCCCGCTTGGCGTCCTGTCCCTACCCTGCCTATCTTCCGGCACCCGGCCTTGCCGGCCACCCAAGCTCCCGGCTTCGGCCACCCTGATCCTATGCAACCCTCCCAAACCAGACCCATGCCCGTAAAGAGCGACCGCTGGATCCGCAGGATGGCTCTCGAACACGGGATGATCGAGCCCTTCGAGTCCGGTCAGGTCAGGAACGGCAGCATCTCCTACGGACTTTCCTCCTTCGGCTACGACATCCGGGTGGCGCCCGAGTTCAAGGTCTTCACCAACGTCCACAATCTGGTCGTGGACCCGAAGAACTTCGACGAGCGCTCATTCATCGACGTGATGGACCGCGACTGCATCATCCCGCCCAACTCCTTCGCGCTGGCCCGTACCGTGGAGTACTTTCGCATCCCGCGGGACGTGCTCGTGCTGTGCGTGGGAAAGAGCACCTACGCGCGCTGTGGGATCATCGTGAACGTGACCCCGCTGGAACCCACCTGGGAGGGCTTCCTGACGCTCGAGATCTCCAACACCACCCCGCTGCCGGCGAAGATCTACGGGGGCGAGGGGATCGCCCAGCTCGTCTTCTTCCAGGGGGACGAACCGCCCGAGGTCGCCTACGCGGACCGGAAGGGCAAGTACCAGGGCCAGGTGGGGGTGACGCTGCCGAAGCTGTAGGGACGCGCGCGGCGGCTCCCCTCAGGGCTCGACGGCCAGGACCTCCAGCACGTACGCCAGCACGGCGTCCCAGGCGGCGATGGTCTGGCCGCTTCCCACGAGGTAGTAGACCTCGCTGTTGAACGGGTTGACGTATGCGCCGGGAGAAAACCAGTTCGCGGGGTAGGTTCCCATGTCGACCGGGGTCCCGTCGTAAAGCCAGCCCGGAAGTTGAAGCGAACGCCCACCCGCGGTTCCGCCGGGGCCCCTTTGCCCTCCACCTCGCCGGAAGCCGCGAGCAGGCAAAGGAAGGGGCGAATGCGTATCATGTCATATGGCATCGCAGGTCGGGTTGCGGTACGGAGACGGGAACGCACGGGTAGACTGACGGTCTTTCGGCGGCCGGGCAAGGCCGTTCGGGGACAGGCACCAGAGGGAGAATCACGATGAAGAACCGGTTGAGGGACGGACTCGGAATCCGCCGGACGGAGGGCCCGGGCGCGGCGCCGGGGTCCGCGGACGGCCAGTCGTGGAGAAGACCCGCGCTGGGGGTCGGTGCGCTGCTCCTGGTGGGCGCGGTCGCATGGATTGGCGGGCCGGCGTCGCCGGGAATGCCGGGCGCCGGACACCAGCCTGCCGACGAGATGGCCGAGGCTCTTGTCGACGGCTGGATCGATGCGCTCGGTGGCATGGAGACCTACTGGAAGCTGCAGAGCGCGACCTACACGCTGACGACCGAGATCTGGGACCCCGACAGCGGCCGGCTCAGACGTACCCGCCCACGGTACGTCACCATCGCCCGGCTCGAAGCCGGCGAAGCAGCACGGATCGAGCGCTGGGAGGGCAACGACTTCATCCAGCACGGCTTCGACGGCGTCCAGGAATGGGCCGTAATGAACGGCGAGACCCTGTCGCCCGGAGAAAAGGACTACGACGAGGCGCGCTACGTCTCCGGCGATGTCTTCTACTGGATATCGCTGCCCTTCAAGCTGAAGGACCCCGGCGTCCTCCTCCACTACGACGGGACGGACGAGGAGGGGCGGCACCAGATGCGAGTCACCTTCGGCGAGGGGGTCGGCGACCACAGCGACACCTGGTTCTACGTCTTCGAGGA
>JAPOOQ010000149.1 GCA_026713345.1 Gemmatimonadota bacterium
TCAGAGCACGCTCGATCAACGCCGACAGCGACACGCCCCGCGATCGTGCAAATCGCTTCGCGGCAACGACAACCTCGGGATCCACCGTGATTGTGAGCTTCTGTTTCATGGCTGAGCTCGATTGGAAGGAAGAGATACGTACCCGTGTATATTCTATACGTATATGGTACATGGGTCAATGCGGAGGCTCAGCCAACGTCCTGGACCCCGCGTCACGTACCTGGAGGAAAAGCCTGGTAGACCCGCGCGCCAGCCCCAACCTTGACCCCACCTGAATCACCAGCTACTATTTACTAAGTAGTTAGGAGATCACCGGAAGCACGCGTCCCCGACGCCCGGTTGCCGTCCATGCAAGCCGGACAAGTCGCCTGTTCAGGAGGAGCATCATGAACCGCTGGATGACCGTTCTCGTTGCCATGCCGCTCGCAGCACCCGCCATCCACGCCCAGGAGTCCGTCCGGATCCGACCCTCCGAGTCCCGGGCGCAACTGAAACTGGAAGAGGTCCTGTCCATCGGTTCGCTGTCGGGAGAACACGACGCCTTCGGCAGAGTCACAGGGATTGCCGTGGACAGCCGGGGGCGCATCCTCGTGGCCGATGAGCGGGCCCACCATTTCAAGGTCTTCGGCCCCTCGGGCGCGTACCTCGCTACCGTGGGAAGAAGAGGGGAAGGACCGGGCGAGTTCGGTGCCCCATCGGGCATCGTCGTCACGCCCGGAGACTCCGTTTTCGTCCTGGATACCGATCGGTCGCTGATCTCGGTGTTCTCCCCCGACCACGATTGGGTGCGGGACGTTCGCATCTCTCCGTCGTGGCAGATCAACTCCATGATTCCCCGGCCCGACGGCACGGTGGTGCTGGCGTCATTCGCGCGCGGCGACCGCTTTCCGGTGAAGGTCCTCGGCACCGACAGCGAGATCGAGCGCAGGGCGGGGATCCCGATCGATCCCCCGGACCTGTACGGGTTCGAGGCCTCACTGCTCGGCGGACGCCTCGCGCAGACCGGCTCGGGCTACGTCCATACGACGAAGAGCCCGTACATGCTGACCTTTCTGGACGAGCAACTCAACACCGTCCGCGTCTGCAACGGGCCCCGCGAACTCACGACGGACCCGGCGGACGTCGTGTTCGCAGATGATCGCGGCGCCGAAATCCGCTGGGGCGACTACGTGCACTCCATCGCCATTCTCCCGCTCCACGAAGACCGCTTCCTCGTCGCGTTCATCGATCCCGGGGACGATTGGACGAGGCTGCACGTGGTCAACGAACAGTGCGAACTGGTCAGCGAACTGGAAGTCGACGTGGTCCTCTTGCCGAAGGTCGTGCAAGGGGATCTGGTCGCGGCGGTGCGCAGCACGGACTATCACGAGGTCGTCATCTTCCGGGTGACCATGGAGGGGTAGGCGGGGCGTTGCGGCAGCTCGCCCATTGGTTGTGCGGAGGTTGCCGGCACCGCTAGAGTGACGGCCCGGCCCCCGCAACGGAAGGAACCACCGTGACTCGCTTCCACACCACAGCGACCGTCCTGCTTCTGGCCTGCCTTGCAGGCGCCTGCGAGGCACCACTGGAAGACTCCGACTTCGTTCAGACCGACAGCGCTGGCGTCGTGATCCTTGAGAGTTTCCGGGCAGCCTGGGAGACGGAGCCGGGCTGGACGGTCGCCGTCGAGCCGGAGTTGGCCATCGGAGCGGGGCCTGCCGGGGGCGACGATCCCAACCACCCTCCCTGGGGGCGCGTTCGGGGGCCGCGTGTCCTCTCCAACGGGAGCCTGGTGGCAGGTGACGTCTCGACCTCCGAGGTGATGGTCTTCGATTTTGCAGGGCAGTTCACGCATCGGTTTGGCGGACAGGGCGACGGCCCGGGCGAACTCGAAGACTTCTCAACCGTGCTTACCTGCGAGGGAGACACGATCATCGCGGCGGGTTTGTATGCGTACAACTACTTCGCCGCCGATGGCCGCTTCCTTCGTCGCCTGGCAACGGTCGACGGTCGGACCCAGACCCCCCTGAGCGTCTTTCTCCAGTCCGGTGATTGCCGGCGCTTTCTGGTCACCGACGATCGGTATCGGACCACGGAGCCGGAGGGGCCGGAGGGATTGACCTATTGGGACTTCGCGTGGACGGACGAGTCCTTCATGGAGCGTGACACCGTCGCGCGTGTGATCGAGGGGCACGAGATTCGATATGAACGCATCTTTTCCCGGGCCGTCCCCTGGACCACGCGCGTCCTGCCCATTCGGCTGACGGGTGACGATCTGCTATTCGGCTACTCCCAGCGCGCGGAGCTTCGCATCGTCGCCTCCGACGGTTCGCTGAAGCGCATCCTGCGCTGGCACGCAACGCCCAACCCCATCACCGCCGAGGAAAGACAGCGGTGGAACGAGGAACAACCGGTTGGTCGTGAGAGCGGCCGCCGCATTCAGCTCGACGATTTTCCCTGGCTGCCCGAGCACAAGGCCTTCTTCGA
>JAPOOQ010000150.1 GCA_026713345.1 Gemmatimonadota bacterium
AGGCCGTCGATCGCGGTCGCGGTGGCCGCGCCGGTGCCGCCGAACAGGCTGACGATCGCGGGGGCGAAGGCGAAGAAGAACACCCCGACGGCGCCCAGGAACACCAGGTTCATCCTGCAGGAGATCCACACGGCCCGTTCCGCGCGCTCGGGGTCCCTCGCCCCCAGCCCCTGCCCCACCATCGTCGCGGCCGCGTTCGAGAGCCCCCAGGCGGGGAGGATCGCGAAGAGGATGACGCGCATCGCGATCACGTCCCCGGCCAGTGCCTCCGCGCCGAACTCCGCCGTGACGCGAATCAGCCCGATCCAGCTTGCCGTGCCGATGAAGGTCTGGAGCGTGCCGGTCGCCGACAGGCGCACGAGCCGCGCCATGATCGCGGGCTGGACGCGCAGGTGCGGTCGCCGAATCCGGAGCGTTCCGCCGAGCCGGAACAGCGTGTAGAGCTGGACCAGGACCGCGGTGCCGCGACCGATTGTGGTCGCGATGGCCGCGCCCTGCACGCCCAGCTCCGGGAACGGTCCCACCCCGAAGATCAGCAGGGGGTCGAGCACGATGTTGAGGCCGTTGGCGATCCAGAGAACGCGCATCGCGATCGCGGCGTCGCCGGCCCCCCGAAAGGCGGCGTTCAGCAGGAAGAGGAGCAGGATCACGATGTTCCCGCCGAACATGATGCGCGTGTAGGGGAGCCCGGTGGCCACGATGGCTTCGTCCGCTCCCATGAGGCTGAGAATGTCGGCTGCAAAGACCACGCCGGTCACCCCGAAGACAACGGCCAGCAACACCCCGAGGAAGAGTGCCTGAGCGGCCGCCCTCGCGGCTCCGTCCCGGTTCCCCTCCCCGATCCGGCGCGCCACCAGCGCCGTGACCCCGATGCTGAGCCCGACGGCGAGCGTGTAGATGATCGTGATTCCCGACTCGGTCAGCGCCACCGCCGCCATCGCCTCGTCCCCCAGCTTCGAAACGAAGAAGATGTCGACGACGGCGAAGAGCGATTCCATCACCATCTCGAGCACCATCGGGATGGCCAGCAAGATGACCGCGCGCCTCAGCGGGCCGGCGGTCGGGTCGCCGCCGGTGCCGCGGACGGCGTGGACGAAGACCTGCCACCAGGTCTCGGCGCGTGGTGTGGCGGGCATCGCGGGCGGGTCCGGCGCCGGGGCGCTGGAACCCGGTGCCTCCGCCGCCTCCCTGTTGTGATGTTCGCCGGGTTCGGTCATAGTGGCGGTAAAGCTAGCGGCATTTCGCGGCTCGAAATCACGAAAGGCACCCATGAACACTGATCGTACGCGCTCCGGTTTCGCGACGCGCAACCTCATGCGGCCCGACCTCACCCGGCGCGCATTCGTCCAGGCCACCACCATCGCGGTGGGCGGCCTGGCGCTCGGTTCCTGCCGTCTCGACGAAGGGGCGGCCCCAACCCCGCTGCGCATCCTCATTCTCGGCGGCACCAACTTCATCGGCCCCCACCAGGTGCGCGCGGCGGTCGAGCGCGGCCACGAAGTCACCCTGTTCAACCGCGGTCGCACCAACCCCGACCTCTTCCCGGATCTGGAAACGCTGATCGGCGACCGAGACGGCGATCTCGGGGCGCTGGCAGGGCGCGAATGGGACGTGGTCATCGACAACCCGGCCAACATCCCGCGGTGGGTGCGCCTCTCGGCCGAAGCGCTGCGCGGCTCCGTGGGCAAGTACGTCTTCGTCTCGTCGACCGGCGTCTACATCCCCTATCTGACGACCGACATCCACGAGGATGCCCCGGTCGACACCATCGACGACCCCGAAACCGAAGAAGTCAACGGTCGCACCTTCGGGGCGCTCAAGGCGCTCGCGGAGGACGAGGCCCGGAGCGCGTTCCCCGACGACCACCTGATCGTGCGGCCCACCTACATCATCGGGCCCGGCGACACCAGCGACCGTTTCACCTATTGGCCGGTGCGCCTGGCCCGGGGCGGCGAGGTGCTCGCCCCCGGCGACCCGGGCGACCCGATGCAGCATGTCGACGCCCGCGACCTGGGCGCCTTCATGATCAGGGCGGTCGAGGACGACCTGACCGGCACCATGAACATCGTCGGTCCCCCCGAGGGACTCACGATGGGCAGCCTGCTGGAGCGCACCCGGGCGGCAGTCGGCTCGGACGCGATGCTCACCTGGGTCGACGCGGCTTTCCTGCAGGAGCACGGCGTCGGAGCCCTCACCTACTGGACCGAACCCGCCGGCGACTACCTCGGCATGATGCAGGTGAACGGCGACAAGGCGTTCGCGGCCGGCTTCGAGATGCGGCCGCTGGAGCAGACGGCGGTCGAGACGCTGGAGTGGTGGAACGCGCAGGATGCGCAGCGGCAGGAGCTGCAGTCGGGGCTGACGCCGGAGCGGGAAGCCGAGCTGCTGGCGGCGTTTCGGGGAGAAGGTCACGTGCCGGTGATCTGAGAGACCATGCGCACACTCATCCTGCTTTTTGCCGGTGCGGCCCTCCTCGCGTCTTCCTTCCGCCAGGTCGTCGCGCAGACGCCCCTCGATACCTTCTGGGACCTCGTTTCGGACGACAGCCGGACGGCGGACGCCGCCGAAAGGCGGATCCTGAACGAGTGGGACAACGCGCACGCGTCGATCCTGGTCGAGATGATGCGGTACGTGCCAGACGAACGCAGTCGGCGACGGATCACCTTTCTGCTCGAACGCGGAACGCGGCAGAGGCTGGGGCGCGACCTCGAGGGCTGGTGGGAGTGGATCTGGCGGACCGACCCCGGCATGCATCCGGAGTACGCCACCTTCAAGGCGGAGCTGTACGTATTGCTGGACCCCAGCTTCGCGGACTACTTCGACCAATACCCGGTCGCAAACATCCGGCTCGACGAGATCCGGTGGGGCGGGGTGCCCCGTGACGGCATTCCACCCCTCG
>JAPOOQ010000151.1 GCA_026713345.1 Gemmatimonadota bacterium
AGTGGATCCCATATTACGGCTATGGGGACGCCGTGGTGAGGCTGTCGCTGGGCGACAACACCGAAATGGGCGGCTCGGTGGGGGGCGGATACGTCCGCTGGAACTTCTTCAGCGACGCGACGGTGACGGTGGGGGACGACGTCTGGGTGGAGGGCGGGAAGCTTTCCCTTCCGCGGCGAACAGCCGGTCCAGCTCCTCCGATTCGTAGCTCGGGGTAAGCTTCGCGACCAGCCAGTAGGCGACGAAGGAGAGCGCCACCGCCGGGAACACCTGGTGGAGCGCGCCGCTCCAGGGCAGGCGGTTCCAGACCACGAGGACCAGCAGGCCGGTCACGAAGGACACGATCGTGGCCTTGCCGTTGCCCCGGCGCCAGTGGAGGCCCATGAGGAGCGCCGGTCCGAAGCAAGCGCCGTAGATCGCGCCGGAGAGCGCGGTGAGCACCACGATCCCTTCGGGCGGGTTCAGCGAGATGATCGCGGTGATGAGCGCGAAGATCGCGACGTAGAGCCGCGTGGCGGCGAGGGCGGACCGCTCCGACGCGGTGGGGAGCAGCATGCCCACGATGTCGCGCTGGGCGGTCGAGGCCATGACGAGGAGCACGCTGTCCAGCGACGACATCGCCGCCGCGACCATGGCCAGCAGCAGGAAGGCGCTCACCCCGGCCGAGAAGACTCCCGGCGTGGTGAGCAGCTGAGGCACCACGAGATCGGTATCGGCGAGTCCTCCCGGCATAATATTGCGCGCGTAAAGCCCGACAGGGATCAGCAGGCTGTACACGACCACAAACGCGACGGTGGACACCCACACGCCCTTGCGGATCGCCTGGCGGCTTTCCAGCGCATAGAAGCGCGACAGCTGGCGAGGCTCCACGGCGAACTTCACGGTACCGGCGAAGACGACGCCGAGCGCCAGCGGCACGGTCACACCCCCACCCCAGCGGAGCAGCGGCTCGGTGAGCGGATCGCCGGCCAGCGCCCCGACCGAATCCAGCCCCCCCGCCGCCGCCACCACCCCCCGGAACAGGAGCACCGCCGCGACGACCATCACCAGCCCCTGCACGGCATCGGTCTTCACCACCGAGATGAAGCCGCCCAGCACCGTGTACAGCATCACGATGAAGAAGACGATGATGATCGCGGCGCGGTACGGGATGTCCAGAAACACTTCCAGGAGGTTGCCGATCCCCTTGAAGACCGCGGTCATGTAGAAGAACGACGCGAAGATCACGATCACCGCCGCCATCACCCGCGCGGCGGGGCTGCCGAAGCGGAAGCCGATGAAGTCGGGGATCGTCAGCGAACCCAGCGATTCGGTGAAGGTGCGCAGCCGCGGGGCCACCCCGACCCACGCGAAGAGCGACAGCGCTACGACGAAGGGCACCAGCAGGAACCAGGTCACGCCCCAGTCGTAGGCCTGCCCGGAGAAGCCGACGAAGGAGTTGGTGCTGGAGTACGTCGCGAAGAAGGAGAGGCCGATCGCGATCGGTCCCATCGCGCGACCGCCCACGAAGTAGTCGGCGACCCCCTTCGTCTCCCGGTTGCCCGACCACGCGTGGTAGGCGAGGAGCACGGTGTACAGCAACAGGAGGAGGTGGACGATCCAGTAGGTGCGCAGGTTTTCGAGGATGGCTTGTATCAATGTGGGTCTCCGGGCTCCAGCAACATGCGGTGTATTGCCGCCTTCTGCACCTTCCCCATGGCGTTGCGGGGCAGGGATGGGACGGCCATGAACTCGTGCGGGACCTTGTACGGGGCCAACCGTTCCTTGCCCCATGCCCGCAGTGCGGCGCCATCGAGACCGGGCGCGTCGTCCGTCCCCTCGCCGGCCGCCGCCGGAACCCACGCCGCGCGCAGCTGTTCGCCCCATTCTGGGTGCGGCACGCCCACCACCGCAAGATCGTGGACCGCAGGGTGCGTGCGGTACAGCTCCTCCACCTCCAGCGCCGAGACCTTGTACCCCCCGGTCTTCACGATGTCGATGTCGCGCCGCCCCAGGATGCGGTAGTAGCCGCCCTCGCCGACGCGGGCCTCGTCACCGGTGCGGAACCAGCCTCCCCGGAAGGCGGCGGCAGTTTCGGCGGGGCGGCGCCAGTACTCCTGGAAGACCTGGGGGCCGCGGACTTCGATCTCGCCGTCGACGAGGCGGAGTTCGACGCCGGGGAGGGGGAGGCCGACGTGGCCGGGGCGGCGTTCGCCGTGGTGCGGATTGGACAGCGCCATGCCGATTTCGGTCATGCCGTACCGTTCCAGCAGGGTGTGGCCGGTGATCTCGCGCCACCGCTCGAGGGTCGCGGCCGGGAGCGCGGCCGAACCGGAGACCATGAGGCGCAGGCCGGCGGCTCCCCGCGACCAGCGTTCCCGCACGGCCGGGGCCGCCTCCTCCCAGGCGCGGATCAGGCGGGTGTACACGGTGGGGACCGACATGAAGAGCGTGATCTCGCCGGACGCGAGGCGGTCCCAGGTGGAGGCCGGCGCGCCGGAGCCGAACTCGACGGCCGCGCCGGACCAGAGCGCGCAGGCCAGGGCGTTGACGACCCCGTGGATGTGGTGGAGGGGCAGCGTATGCAGGATGCGGTCGTGTTCCGTCCACGCCCAGGCGGTGGTGAGCGCGGTGATCTGGGCGGTGAGGTTCGCGTGGGTGGTGAGGACTCCCTTGGGCCGTCCGGTGGTGCCGCTCGTGTAGATGAGCAGCGCCGGGTGGTGGGGGGAGGGGGCGTGCAGCGCTGGGGGGGTCGCCGGGCGCGTGGGGCGGGGGGCGTCCAGGGTGAGGATGGTGGCGGACTGTGCCGAGGGGGAGGCCGCGAGGAGGTGGGTGGCGGGGTGGTGGGGGTCCGCGACCAGCGCGCTGGGGCGGGCGTCGTCGAGGATGTATTCCAATTCGCGCATCGGATGCGAAATCGCGAGAGGAACCGCAATGCCGCCGGCCAGCCAGATTCCAAGTTGAACGGCTACGTGGTCCCGCCCCGGGGGGACCAGGTAGGCGATGCGATCGCCGGGACCGATGGCCGCCGTCTGTCTGGCAGCTTCCGTTTCCCTGGTCGCCGCCCGGCCCGCCAGCAGGGCGTCGCGCCAGGCGAGTGCCTCGCACAGCAGGTCGGC
>JAPOOQ010000152.1 GCA_026713345.1 Gemmatimonadota bacterium
ATCCGGCGGGACAGATGATGATCGTGCTCAGCGCCCGGGCCCGGTCGCGCGGGTTTCTTGTTCCGGCTATCTCACCTCGGGCGGAAGGCGTTTGACCACCACCGTGGGCACGTCGAGCTCGTCGTGCTCGACGTAGGCGGCCAGCCCGCCGGGCCCGTACGCCGCAAACATGATGGCTCCGCTCTGTGCGGGAAAAGTCCCGACGTACCGACCATCGGCACTGATGACGTCGATGGGCGACACGGGAGCCGCGGAGGCGTCGAGATTGAATCCCGCAGGCTTCATCATACCGCCGGCCACGTGATCCTCCCACGGGTAGCCGTCCTGCGGAGTGCGCCGCACCCAGACGCCGCCCGTCCAGGCAAGGCGTCGACCCGTTGCGATCTCAACCGCCTCCCTGGCCCGCTCGCCCACACTCGCCCATCCTTCACGCACTCGGGCGCGAAAGGAGAGCACATGTTCAGGCGACTTGGTCTTTGGGCGATTCTTGCGGTGGCCGTCTCCGTGCCGGCGTGCGATCCAGCCCCTGGCGATGAGAGCGGGGCCGCCGAAGAGCCGACCGTCACCGTGTGGGACTCTGCGGGCATCGAGATCGTGGAGAATCATGCGCCGGAGCACGCGGCGGGCGAGTTCTGGACCATCGACACCGTGCCGGAGTTCGTGCTGGGTGGGGCCAACACCCTGGGCGAGCCGGCCCACGACTCCGCGCAGCTGGTCTGGGATGTGGTGGGTCTTGCCCGCCTGGAGGACGGACGGGTGGCGGTCCTTTCGTCGAGGGGCACGCAGCTTCTGCTCTTCGAGCCCTCGGGGCAGCTGTCCCGGATCATAGGGCGCTCGGGGGAAGGCCCGGGCGAATTCACGCGTCCGGAGTGGCTGCAGTACCTGCCGCCCGACACGCTGGTCGTGTGGGACTACTTCATGACGTCGATCGATCGTTTCGATACGACCGGGACGCTGTTGAGCGAGCAGCGGGGCGACCACGCCAGACTGAGGGAGCTGGGGCTCTATGGAGAGAACTTCGGCTTCCCGATCGCGGATGGATACTTCATCGCGTTCACGAAGGGCCGGGAAGTCGACCCGGAACCCGTATGGAGCGATTGCTCGCCGCGGGAGTTCTGGACTGTTCGGCTGGACATAGAGATGCAGCCCACTTCCCGCGGAGAATTCTCCACATGGCTGCCTGAAGAATACGTATTGATCGACAGTTCGTATTCCGCCCACTCCTTCGGGTGCCCCTCGCAGATGGCGGTGGGGGGCCATCCTCCTTCGATCCATATCCCCGCTCGTGACAGGAACGAGATCTATCAGTTCACCCTCGACGGGGTTCTGTCGCGGATCATTCGGCGCTCGACCGGGCTGGTGCCGATTACCCCCAGGGCGCGCAGCGCGATGGAGGAGCGGCAGAAGATGCGTGAGAGGGAACTGGAAGCGCGAGGCCGGCCCAGGCCTCCGGAGGGGGAGGGATCTGGTGGCCCGCCGCCTGACACTCACCCGCCGTTCCTGGATGTCACTGTGGACACGGAAGGGTACCTTTGGGTCAGGGAGTGGTCCGACTCGGAAACCGGCCTGCCGGACCAGTGGAGCGTCTTCAGCCACGAGGGTCGGTGGCTGGGTGTCATGGCAGTGCCGTGGGGGCGGGATGTGACGGGCGGTGTCGGTCGCTGCGAGGGCTACACTTCTTCTTGCTGGGTGGACAGGGACTTTTTCGTGATCCTGCGGAGGGACGAACTCGAGGTCGAGAGGATCGAGGGGTACCGGATTCGGCGGGGCGGGTAGCGGGGGCGGTCGCTTCACTACAACGGGAAATCTGATGTCCAGGCGAAACAGACTGGCCACCATCATGACGTTGGCACTTGTTGCGGCCGGGTGCGGGCACGAATCGCCGGAGGGGGCGGCAACAGCTGGGGACACAGAGGCAACAGCCGATGGCCGGCAAGCAGAGGGGGCGGACGGGGGCGTCACCATTTGGGACTCGGCCGGCATCGAGATCGTCGAGAACCACGCGCCCGAATGGCCTGCCGGGCAGTTCTGGACCATCGATCCGGAGCCCGAGTTCGTGCTGGGCGGGGCGACCGACCTGAACGTGCTTGCCAACGATTCGTCCCAGCTCATCTGGGAGGTGGTGGGGCTGGCCCGTCTGCAGGACGGCCGGGTGGCGGTGCTTTCGTCAGCGAACCGGCAGATCTATCTCTTCGAAGCTACGGGCACGCTGTCCACGACCATCGGGCGCGGAGGCGAGGGGCCGGGTGAATTCACTCGGCCGGAGCATCTCCAGTACCTGCCGCCGGATACGCTGGTCGTGTGGGATTACCACATGAGCTCGATCGATTACTTCGACACTGGCGGAGCGCTCCTCAGGGAACGGAAGGTCGACTATGCCCGGCTGCGGGAGCGGGTCCATGGTGCCACCAGTGAGTCGCTACGCCGTCCCCTTCCGGACGGATCCTTCGTCGTGTCCGTAAGCAGCAGCCGGGCGAACGCGGATTCGTCCTCGAGCGATTGCTCCCCGGGGCGGTCGTGGGGGCCACCAATCGGACCTGGCGGCGGACAGCCGGGCCCGGCCGTGGCGTGGACCTTGCCTGCCAGGGAATACATGAGGGTCGACAGCGCGTATTCCGCCCAACGGCTCGGGTGCTCCGGCATGATCGCGACGGGAGGGGATCCCCTGTCGATATATGCCCGCGGCAAGGACGGGAACGAGATTCGGCAGCTCACTTTCGATGGCGTTCTCCTGCGGATCATACGGCGCACAACCGAGCCGGTGCCCATCACCGCCAAGGGTCGCGGGGCGGAGGAAGACAGGGTCTTCAGGGAGTTCGAGGCCCGCGGCTTGATGCCGCCGCCGCGCGGGGCCATGGATGAGGGCGACACCAGGACGAGCTACGCATGGGTCGCAGGCCTGATGGTGGATACCGAGGGTCATCTCTGGGTTCAGGAGTGGTCGGCGTCCGAGTCGGGGAGACCGGACCAATGGAGCGTCCTGAGTGCAGACGGGCGGTGGCTGGGTGTGCTGGCCATACCGGTGGATCCCGGGCCCATGGATCCCGGTCGGTGTTCCTGGTCCACGTCCTGCTGGATTGACCGGGAGTTCTTCGTCACCTTGAGGGTCGACGAACTCGGCGTCGAGAGAATCGAGGGCTATCGAATCCGCCGGGGCGGGTAGCCCCCCCGCGGAGACGACCGAATGGCCATACTGGACGCTCAGATCAGGCGAGGACTTCGCTACCTCGCGCCCTATAGGCGCCGCCTCGCCGGCATCCTGACGATCAACCTCGCGGGCACCGCGCTCGCACTCTACATCCCCTTCCTCACGCGCTCGCTCGTCGACGACGCGCTGCTGGGGCAGGACACGGACGCCCTGGTGCGGATCGTCGGCCTCTTCGCGGCGGTCACGGTGGCCAGCTTCGTGCTGAACTTCGTCAGCGGGATGCGCTACACGAAGGTCTCGGCCGAGATCCTCTTCGACATGCGCGTCACGGTGTACCGGCACCTGCAGCGGCTGTCGCCCCGATTCTTTGCGCGCACCCCGCTCGGCGAGATCATGTCGCGGCTCAACAACGACGTCAGCGAGATCCAGCGTGTGCTCGCGGATGCGGCGCTGGCCTGGGTGGGGAACGTGGCTTTCCTCGCCGGCACGGTGGGGATGCTGCTGTGGCTGGACTGGCGACTCTTCCTGGCGGCCGCGGCGCTGCTGCCGCCGGCGATCTGGGCGATCGTGCACTACCGGCGGCGGCTGGAGGTGCGGGTGCGGGTGATGCGGGAGCGGAGCGCGAGCATCGGCGCCTTCCTGATCGAGACGCTGGCCGGGGTTAGGCTGGTTGCGGCGTCAAACGCGGGCGAGCGGGAGGCGGCCCGGTTCCGCAGGCGCAACGACTCGTTCGTGGCGTCGCTCATGCGGATGCAGCGGCTGAGCTACCTGGCGGGGGGGCTGCCGGCGCTGCTGCTGTCGGCGAGCACTGCGGTGGTCTTCCTCTACGGTGGGTGGCGGGTGATCGGCGGCGCGGTCACGCTGGGGACCTTCACGGCGTTCATGGCGTACCAGATTCGCCTGATCGGGCCGGTGCAGGGGCTGATGGGGCTGTACACGGGGATGGCTGCGGCGCGGGTGTCGCTGAGGCGCGTGCACGAGTTGCTCGACGAGCCGGTCGAGGTGGTGGAGGCGGCGGAGCCGAAGGCGCTGGGCGCGGTGCGCGGGGAGATCGTGTTCGAGGACGTGTCGTGCGGGCACGGACGGGGCAGCGCGGTGCTGGAGGATTTCCGGCTGACGGTCGCGCCGGGTGAGGTGGTGGCGCTCACGGGGCCGTCGGGGTGCGGAAAGTCGACGGTGGCGGATTTGCTGATCCGGCACGTGGACCCCGATCGCGGCAGCGTGCTCCTCGACGGGACGGACATCCGCGCCGTCGCGCTGGCCGATCTCCGCGCGCGCGTCGCGGTGGTCGAGCAGGGAGCCCTCGTCTTCAACACCTCGATCCTGGAAAATGTTCGCTACGCGCGTCCCGACGCCGACGCCGACGACGTGATGCGCGCGGTGGACCGGGCCGGGCTCTCGGCCTTCGTCGCGGCGCTGCCCGACGGGCTCGACACCCTGGTAGGGGAACGCGGCCAGGCGCTTTCGGCGGGCGAGCGGCAGCGGGTGGCGATCGCGCGGGCGCTGCTGGCGGACCCCGCCGTCCTGGTCCTCGACGAGGCCACGAGCGCGCTGGACGCGGCCACCGAGGCGCACGTGATCGGCGCCTACCGCGAGGTGATGCGGGGTCGCACAACGGTGCTGATCACGCACCGGGAGGAGCTGATGCGCGCCGCGGACCGGGTGGTGGTGCTGGAGGGGGGGCCTTGATGCGCGTGTTTATGGCTCACGAAATGTCATGTTGTCATTACCAAATGTCATGTTATCTTTACAAATCGCATCACCAAATCGGGAGAAAGTAATGTTCTGTTTACAGTATGTCATGTCCGCTTTACGGACAGTGGCCTTGCCCCTGTGCTGCCTGGCCCTCGCCGCCTGCGCCGACACCCCGCCCAACCCCGACCTCTTCGCCGGATTCAGCCGCGTCCCCGTGGAATCCCCCACTCCCGATTCGTCGCTGGTCCCGGTGCTGATCCGCGAATACGGAAGCCTGTCGGGGGAGGACTCCTTCGGGATGCTCTGGGAGCTGGCGGTGCGGGACGACGGCAGTCTGGTCGTGGCGGACATCCTCGATCCGTGCATCCTGACCGTCATCGACCGTCCGAGCGGGGTCGTGCGCGAGAAGCTGGGCCGGTGCGGTGAAGGGCCGGGCGAGTTCAAGATGATCACGGCGCTCGCCACCGATGCGGATTCGCTCTTCGTCTACGACCAGGAGCTGGGAGTCGTCATCGTGCTCGACCCGGAGGGGATCGAGGCGAGGCGCTTCGCGGCGGAGGGGGTGGGCGGGCCGCTGAACACGGTGGACCAGATGGCCGTGCTCGATGATTCGACCATGCTGATCGCCAGGTCCCAGGTCGGGCGCGCGAGCGTGGAATCGATCGACCGGGGCACCGGGAGGCTGCGGCGGGTGTGGTTCGAGACGCCGGAGGATGCCGAGCTGGCCGAAACCATCCGGCACCTTTCCGCGTGCGCTCGCCCGGGCCTGGGGCCCGCGACGATCGTTGCAATGAATGAATGGGTCTTCGAGGGAGTGGGCGTGTCCCCGGACACCGGAGAAGAGCGTCTTCACTTCCATACGTCCTTCGCCGATCTGCGGGACGGCGGGGACGGCCCGAGTTCCACCAGCCTCCGGTGCGGCGCTTCCATGGCGCTGTTCCGCGGTACCACGCCGGGCCCGATGGAAGACCTCGGTATGGTGGTGACCGCTCGGGCGGGAGTCGTGGTGCACGAAGCCAGGGAGTACGACGGGACGCTCAGGATGAGGATGATCGTCGAGGACGAGGGGTCGCTGCTGCGAGGGGGCGTGGGCGCCGTGCGGGGCGACACGCTCTTCCTGATGAACAGGGCTGCCCGGGCGTACCCGGTGGTGGCGGAGTTCGTGTTGCAGCCGGGGGGGTAGCGGGTCTGTCATGGCGAAACCGAAACTGCTCTCGGGCGGCAATCCGCAGATTCCCATGGGTGATGGGGATGCGCCGGTGCAGGCGTACATCGCGGCCATGCCGGACTGGAAACAGGGGGTCGGCCGGTACCTCGACGCGCTCGTCGAGCGCAGCGTGCCCGGCGTCCGGAAGGCGGTGAGATGGAACTCGCCCTTCTACGGGATCGAGGGCCGGGGGTGGTTCCTGTCCTTCCACTGCTTCACGAAGTACATCAAGGTGACTTTCCTCTGCGGCGGCGCGCTGCGTCCAAGTCCGCCGGTGGCCTCCAAACACGAGCACGTGCGCTACTTCCACATCCACGAGGGCGACGCCCCCGACGACGACCTCCTGACGAGCTGGTTCAGGCAGTCGGCGGCGCTGCCCGGGGAGGACCTGTTCCGATAGAGGCGACCCGGCTCTGCATCGATTCGCCCACCGTGCGCGGTCTGCGGGGCCGGGGCGTCACGGTGGCCGTGATCGACAGCGGGGTGAATGTGGAGCACCCGCATGTGGGGAGGGTGGCGGGCGGCGTCAGAATCGCACTGTCCGGCGAGACGGAGGAGGACTATGTCGACCGCCTGGGGCACGGAACGGCGGTCTTCGCGGCGATCCAGGAGAAGGCGCCGGGGGCGGAGCTGTACGCGGTGCGGGTCTTCACGGACCGGTTGAAGACGAGCGTGCGGGCGCTGGTGGCGGCGATCGACTGGGCGGCGGAGCGGCGCGTGCGCGTGGTGAACCTGAGTCTGGGGACGCTGCGGGAGGAGCACGCGGCGATGCTGGAAGCGGCGGTGGGCCGGGTGGGGGCGGTGGGGGGGATCGTGGTCGCGGCGGAGACGGCCGGCGGGCAGCGATGGTGGCCGGGCTCGCTGCCGGGCGCCGTCGGGGTGGGGATGGGTGAGGCCTGTCCGCGCGGGGGCGCGCCGGGCGGGGGGG
>JAPOOQ010000153.1 GCA_026713345.1 Gemmatimonadota bacterium
ACTTCGATCACCGACTCCGACGCACCGGGCCCGTACCGGTATCCCCCTGCCGGCCATTCCGGGTGGGGCTCCGTCCTCTCCAGGTGGTCCCGCCAGTCGGGTGCGGGCCGGTTGATGTACAACCACATCCGCCCGGCGTCGTCCACCTGCATATCACTCACTGACGTCACGGGCGGCATGTCGGGCCGGGCGATCCGCATCCCGTTGTCTTCGGGCCACCAGTCGGCGTCCCGCACGATTGTCTCGAGGAGCTCTCCCGTCGCCGGGTCCCAGCGGTCGATGCGGTATTCCAGCTGACGGGCCGACAGCAGGGACCCGTCGGGCGCAATCTCGAGCTGGCGGAAGGACGTAAGGCCTTCGTTCCGCCGAGCCTCGTCCATCGAAAACCGAATCTGTCCGTCCTCTCCCAGGATGTGGACAACGTGCCAGCTCTCCGCGGCCCGGAGGGCCTCGATGGTCGTGTACTGCGAATAGCCGCCCCGGGGAACGTCGAAATCCATCGCGACCGAACCCCCCGGGAGCACGACCATGTCCCGCCCGTCCCAGGTGGTGCTGCACCCCACCGGCATGGTGCGGAGCACTTCGAAGTCAAGGTCCAGCACGGTCATGCGCCTTCTTCTTCTGTCGAACACATGCAACTCATCGTTGTGCTCGCGCACCAGCCACACATGCGCGTATTCGCCGGGTCCCTCGCCCGCCCGGCCCACGCGCCGGAACTCCGCGCCGTCCGCCGAGAAGACGGTGAATTCATGCGGCGCCGGGTAGTCGAACGCCATCACGAAACGACCGTCGGAGAGTCGCTGGATGTCGAGCGCGACCGCGATCACGGACTCGCCGTCGGTGCCGAGCACGACATCGGGGGTGATCTCGATCGAGCACGAGGCGCAGAGGCCCTCCGTGAGGACGGTGGCTTCCTGGGCGCGGGCGGTGGCGGGCCCGGCCGAGAGCGCGTGCAGGACGAGGATGACCGGCGTTGCGCCGAACGATGGCAACTTCTTCATGATGCTGCTCACAGGCTGGGGTACGGCGAGCGTGGGGCCTTCCTGCTAGACTATGACGACAAGCGTGTTGTCAGTGGTTGCACTCCCAACCGGAAGATCCAGCCTCGTGACCCGCCAAAGCCAGGACAACCGGACTCCTCCGCCCGACCCCATCCGCCACGCGGAGCGGCTCGATCCGTCGATCTTCGACTTCCCCGTCGAGAAGATGCGGGAAGGCTACTACTCCGATAAGTACTTCGTGCGGGCGCGCGAGCTGTTGCTGTCGCGGGGGCGCGGTCCGTCGGTGACGATGCAGTTCTTCCAGAAGCGCGACGCCGTCGTGGCGGGGACGGATGAGGCGATCGGCATGCTCAAGCTGTGCCTCACCGAGGGCTACGACTTCGGCGACCTCGACGTCCGCTCGCTGCGCGATGGCGACCGGGCCGGCCCCTGGGAGACGGTCATGTTCGTCACCGGGCCGTATCCGGCCTTCGTGCATCTGGAGACGCTCTGCGCGGGTGTGCTGGGACGCCGCACCCGCATTGCCACCAACACGCGGGGAGTGGTCGAGGCCGCGTGGCCCAGGCCGATCATGTTCTTCCCGGCGCGCCACGATCACTGGAGGGTGCAGACGGGGGACGGCTGGGCGGCGCACGTGGCCGGCGCGATCGGGGTGTCGACCGATGCACAGGCTTCGTGGTGGGGGTCGTCGGGGATCGGCACGGTGCCGCACGGCCTGATCGCGGCGTTCGGCGGGGACACGGTGGCCGCGACGCTGGCTCTGGCGGATTCGCTGTCCGAGGAGGTGCGCATCGTGTCGCTGGTCGACTTCGACAACGACAGCGTGGGGACGAGCCTGGCGGTGGCGCGCGCGCTCGGGGAGCGGCTGTGGGGGGTGAGGCTCGACACCTCCGGCACCATGGTCGACCGCTGCCTGGAGGGCGAGATGGGCGATTTCGACCCGCGCGGCGTGAACACCCGGGTGGTGCACAAGGTGCGCGATGCGCTGGACGCCGAGGGCTTCGGCCACGTGCGGATCGTGGCGTCGGGCGGGTTCGACGCCGCGAAGATCCGCGCCTTCGAGGAGGCCGGGGTGCCGGTGGACCAGTACGGCGTGGGTTCGTCGCTGATGCGGGGAGGCTTCGACTACACGGCGGACATCGTGATGGTCGAGGGCAGGCCGGTGTCGAAGGCGGGGCGGTGGCACCGGCCGAATGAGAGATTGGAGCGGGTGGAGTGACCGATCGAGCTATTGACTCGCCCGCGCTGGTGGGCTGGATCGTCGACGTCCAGGAAGACTTCATGAACCCGGAGGGCCGCCTGTACGTGCGCGACCTCTTCGACGGCTCGGATCCCGGCGCGGTCCAGGTGATCCCCGCGCTGGAGGCCGCCACGGCGTGGATGCGCGCGCACTGCGACGTGATCGTCTACACGGGCGATTGGCACGGCCTCGAAGACGACGAAATCGACCCGGTGGCGCCCGATCCGGCTGCGGGGACCTACCCCCCGCACTGCATGGGGCGGTCGCCGGACCCCGACGAGCGCGCAGGCGCGGAGGTGATTGCGGAGATCCGGCCGGTGGGTCCGGTGGTGCTGGCCCACGACGCGACGGAGGACGCCGCCGCCCGCGTGGCACACAGGGCCGTGGCCGAGCGGCGGCCGGTGTTCGTGCAGAAGACGCGGTTCGACGTCTTCCAGGGCAACGCGGCGTGTGAAGCGTTCGTACGGGCGCTGGGCGATGTGCTGGGCCGCGCGCTCGAGTTCGTGGTGATCGGGGTGGCGCGCGATGTGTGCGTGACCCAGGCCGTCGACGGGCTCCAGGCGCGCGGCTACGCGGTCACGGCAGTGCGGGACGCGACGTGGGGGCTCGGGCTCGAGGACGAGGCCGCGACGCTGGGGCGGTGGGCGGGGCGGGGGAGGGTGGTGACGCTGGCGGAGCTGGTGGGGCGGTAGCGCGCCCTCAACTCTGCCGCGAACGACGCGAAATCCCCTTGGGTCCCCCGGTGAGGCGCGCGCGCAACCGGGTGCCCTCGAACTCCCGTGCGTGCGCCCAGGCGATCATCGCATTGAAGGTGCAGGTCTCGCGGCCCTTGAGCGGTGTCCGCTGGATGTAGCTGCCGTCCGGCCCCATCTCCCAGGCGCAGCGGCGGTCCGCCACCTGGATGTCGAGCACCTGGCGCAATTCGGAGCGCAACGCGGGGCTCTCAACCGGCACCAGTGCTTCGACGCGGGCGCCAAGGTTGCGTCCCATGCAGTCGGCGGAGCCGATGTAGTACTCCTCGTCCCCGCCGTTGCGGAAGTAGTAGATGCGCGAGTGCTGCAGGAAGCGCCCGACGATGCTGATCACGCGGATGTTCTCCGACAGCCCCGGGATCCCCGGCCGGATGCGGCAGGTATCGCGCACGATCAGATCCACCTTCACGCCCTTTGAGGCGGCCACGTAGAGCGCCCGCGTCACCTCCGGGTCCTCGAGGGCGTTCATCTGGAACTGGATCCGGCCCGGCGACTCCTCGCTGTGGACCGCGATCTCGCGCTTGATCCGCTTCAGAATCGCGGGGCGGAGGAACTTCGGCGCAGGCAGCAGCTTCCAGTACTTGCGCTTCGGCTTGTACCCGGTGGTGAGGTAGTTGAAGAGCTCGGTCAGGTCGGCGCCGATCGAGGGGTCGCTGGTGAGGAGCCCGTGGTCGCAGTAGTGGCGGGCTGTTCCGGCGTGGTAGTTGCCGGTCCCGACATGTGCATAGCGGCGCAGGCCGTCGTGGTCCTGGCGGACGACCAGCGTGACCTTGCAGTGGGTCTTGAGGCCGAGTACCCCGTAGGTGACGTGGACCCCGTGCCGGGCGAGCGCGTTCGCCCACTGGATGTTCGCCGCCTCGTCGAAGCGCGCGCGCAGTTCGATCACGACCGCCACCTGCTTGCCGTCGCGGGCCGCGCGCACCAGGTGGTCGATGATGCTGCTGCGCGGGGCCATCCTGTAGAAGGTCATCTTGATCGCCCGCACCTTCGGGTCGTGCGCCGCGTCGCGCAGGAAACGCAGCACCGAGGTGTCGAAGGCCTGGTAGGGGTGGTGCAGCAGGAACGGCCCCTCCTCGCGAACGAGGTGGAAGATGTTGCGGCCGGTCAGCAGATCGGGGTGCTCGGACGGTTGGTGGGGGGGATCCTTCAGGCTGGGACGGGGGAGGTCGTGAAGGGCCATGAGGTCGGCCAGCCCGAGAAGCCCGTCCCCCTCGAACACGTCGGAATCCCGCAGACCGAGTTCGCTGGCGAGCATCTGGAGACGTCCGGGATCGAACCCCTCCTGCACCTGCAGCCGGACGATCGGCGCCAGCCGCTGCTTCCGCAGTCCCGCCTCGATCAGTTCGAGCAGGTCGTCGGCCATGTCCTCGTCCACGTCGTAGATCGCGTTGCGCGTGACCCGGAAGAACTCGCAGGCGAGGATCTCCATGCCCGGGAAGAGCAGGTCCAGGTTGTGGGCCATCACGCTCTCGAGGGGCACCCAGACGGTTGCGTCGTCCACCTGGACGAAGCGGGGGATGCCCGCGCCGACCGGGACCTTGACCCGCGCGAGCGACACGTGCTCGTCCCCCGGGTAACGCAGCGTCACCAGCAGATTGAGCGAGAGGTTCGAGATGAAGGGGAAGGGGTGGGCGGGATCCGTCGCCTGGGGCGTCACCAGCGGGTAGATGTTCCGCACGTAGTGCTTGCGGAGCCACTTCCTCTCTCCGGCCTCGAGGTCGTCCCAGTCGACGATGCGGATGTCTTCGGCGGCGAGCTGGCCGATAACGGTGCGGGCGGCTTCACGCTGCCTGGCCTCCAGGTGCGACACCACCTCGTAGCACTGCTCGATCTGCTCGAAGGGGGTGCGGCCGTCCACCGTCCGCTCGGTGATTCCGGCCTCGACCTGCTGCTTCAGGCCCCCGATCCGCTTCATGAAGAACTCGTCGAGGTTCGAACCGAGGATCGAGAGAAACTTGAGGCGCTCGAGGAGCGGGGTGCGCTCGTCCTCGGCCTCGTTGAGGACCCGGAAGTTGAAGTTGAGCCAGGTGAGCTCGCGGTTCAGGTAGTATTCCGGCCTGGCAAGGTCGTGGCCGTCCGGCGGGTTCGGGATGGGGGTGGGGTCGGCCGGCGTGCGCGCGGGCCCGGTGTCAGGAGCGCCCGCACCGGGTCGCGCACCCGTGCCGGAACGCGTGGGCGTACCGGGGGTATTGACTGCAGCGTCTCGCGACTCCGTGGTCCGCCCGGACGGGGACTCTTCCCGCAACCGTGCCGATGCTGATTTCGACATGACGTAAACATATGTTATGGGGCTTCGCGAAACCAGAAACGACGCAGCGGGCTGCTGGCAGTCCGTGGATGAATCCGCGCGAGCACCGAGAGCGACGAGGCGCCGGGCTGGCAAGGCGCCTTGAGAGGCGAATAGCAGCGCTATTCGTCCGAAAGGCAACGAAGAGCGGAGCCTTGAGGATGTGACATGTAAAGAAAACACGACAATTCGTAAAGCATACACTACAGTGTGGCTTGGTCGGCGAAGCGGCCCAGCGCGGATGAATCGCCGCTCGAATGCCGCGGGGGTTTCGTCCACGGGCTGCTTGCCGTCCTCCGGTTGACGGACCGGGCGGCGGCGGTCAGTTTGCTTCAGCGGGCCCGCCGCACTTTCCGCCTGAGGAGGATCCAAATGAAGAGGTTCATCGCGTTAGTTGCCGTGGCAGCCACAGGCTGTGTTTCTTCCGCCCCTGTCTCCTTTTCCGGGGTCGCGCCTCCGGGCCGGGACACCGCCTATCAGTGCGCGGTGGCCCAGCTCAACATCATGGGATACACCATCGAGGACGGTAACGCCGATGCCGGCTTTGTCCGTGGACGCAAACAGACATCGGGGATCGGGACACAGATTGTTACCGGCAACACCTATCACGATTTGCTGAGGGCCCAGGTTTTCGACAACCCGGCCACCGGTGAGACCAACCTGACGGTTGTGGCCTCGCGGATCGCGGATCATGACGTGAGCCTGATCGGGGCCCTGGCCGGCGACGAACCCGAACAGGGGGAGGATGTTCTCGGCCCCTCCGAGAGCGGCAAGTCCGATGCCAGGACGCTGCTCGCCAACTGCGGGGTCTCCAATGTGACCGGCAATTCGGAGGGGCAGGCGGAGGACCTGCTCCAGGGAACGGTTGACAGCTTCTGACCCGCCTTCGGGCTCGGCGAGGGCCGGGTTGCCGCCGCTGACCTCGCCGGGATTCCATCAGGTCCGGCGTGAGGTCGCGTCGGTGCGCCCCGGCCTCTTTCTGCATCTCTCCGCCGGCGGACCTCGGGGCTTCTGGGCCTCGGGCGACCGCTGGATCGCGCATTGCGGTGTGATCGGCGAGGTGGCGGTCGAATCCGATGCTCGCGACTCCGGCGGCTCGCGGTTCGGCAGCGTGCAGGACCGGGCGGGGCATGTCTTCTCCCGGATTGCGGGCGACGGAACCAGGGCGAGGCTCTTCGGGGGATTCTCGTTTTCGCCCCGCCCCAACGGCGATTCCGTCTGGTCGCGCTTCCCGCCCGCCCTCTTCCACCTTCCGGAGGTGGAGTTGGAGCACCACCCCGACCGCAGGGTCTGCACGCTCGTGGTGCGGGCGCGGGACCGCGGGGCGGCCGAGGATGCCTGGAAGCGCTGGGCGGCGGCGTTGGCGGGCGGGACGGCCGCGCTGCCGGCCGGGAGGGCTCCGTCGCGGGGCGGGACCCGTTCGTTGCGGGGCCGGGCTTCCCCTTTGCCGCGTGGGGCTGCCCCGGTTCGCGGTCGCGACCAGCCGCTGCAGCTTGGCAACTCCCAGCGCCCCGGGAGCGAGCGGGCGGCTTGGGGTCGCGTGGTGTGGGATTCGCTGAGCAGGATCGGGACCGGCGAGGCGGAGAAGGTGGTGCTCGCCCGCACGCTGGATGTCACGCCTGCGGCGCCTATATCGCCCACGCAACTGGTCGTCGCGCTCTGGGAGGAGAACCACGGCAGCCACGTGTTTCTCTTCGAGCCGGCGCCCGGCCGGGCGATCGTCGGAGCGGCTCCGGAGAGGATCGTGACGCTGAACGGTGGCGTGTTCAGGGCGACGGCGGTCGCGGGGAGCGCGGCGGTCGGGGCCGATTCGGTGGCGACCGCGCAGCTGGCCCGCCGTCTTTTCCACAGTGAGAAGGACCGGGCGGAGCACGACGTGGTCGTAAGGGACATGGTGGCTCGGCTCTCCGCGCTCGGGTGCATCGTGAAGCGCGATGTCGAGCCGCACGTGCTGGCCCTGGCCCGTATCCAGCACCTGGAAACGAAGATCGCCGCCGAGGTGCCGGACGGAATCTCCGTGCTCGACATCCTCGGCTCGCTGCACCCAACTCCGGCCGTCTGCGGGATTCCGCGCAATGTGGCGCTGTCGGTCCTGGAGGAGAGCGAACTCTTCGACCGGGGCTGGTATTCGGGGCCGGTGGGGTGGTTCGACTCGGAGGGCAGGGGGATCTTCGTGCCCGCTCTGCGGTCGGCCGTCAGCGCGGGCGCTCGCTGGCGTCTGTTCGCGGGAGCCGGGATCGTGCCGGGCTCGGATCCGGCGCTGGAGTGGGAGGAGACCGAACTCAAGTTTCGCCCGGTGCTGCGGGCGTTGGAACGGGCCGGAGCCGTGGGCAGCTCCGCCGCCGGTTCGGGGTGATTCCGGCGTGACCGGAGGCGAACTGAACCTCGCCTGGGCGCGCGCCATCCTTGCTACGCTCGCGGAGTACGGCCTCGAAGAGATCGAAATCGCTCCGGGCTCCCGTTCCGCCCCGCTGGTGCTGGCGTCGCGTTCCCTCCCCGGCTTGAATACCCGCGTACACCTGGACGAGCGTTCGGCGGGCTTCTTTGCGGTAGGCTACGGTCGTAGCCATCTGGGGCCGGCGGCCGTGATCACCACCTCGGGCACCGCGGTCGCCAATCTCCTCCCTGCCGTGGTCGAGGCGGACATGTCCGACGTTCCCCTGCTGCTGATCACGGCCGACCGCCCGCCGGGGATGCGCGGCGCGGACGCCAACCAGACGATCATGCAGCCGGGAATCTTCGGCGACCGGGTGCGCTTCGCGGCCGATCTTCCGGAGCCCACACGGGCCGGGCTGAAGGGGACCGGAGCGAACTCGCTGGTGGCGCTCGTCCGTAAGGCGGCCAGCCATGCGGCTGGACCTCCCGGCGGTCCCGTGCACCTCAATGTTCCCTTCGACTTGCCGCTACAGCCCGAGTCCCCGGACGAACTCGACCTGAAAGGGCCGGGCGAGGAGAAACGGCTCGACCTTCCGTCGCTCGAGGTGGCGGTCGAGGACGGGGAGCTGGTGCCGAGGGGACCCTGGCGCCGCCGCACGGAGGCTCGTCGGCGCGGCCGCGATCAGGAGGCGATGGTGGCGCACCAGCTCGCGCTCGCCCGCCGGCCGCTGCTCGTCGCCGGCCCCGCGACCGATCCCGGCCTGGACGGCCCCGCGGCGGCGCGGTTCGCGCATCACCGCAACGTGCCGGTTCTCGCCGACCCCCTCTCCGGCGCGCGCTTTACCGCGTCCGTGCGCGAGGGGTCAATCCCCTCTCCGATCCTGGGCGCGTACGACCACTTTCTGCGCGTCCCCGAAGTTGTCAGCCGCTTCGTGCCGGACCTGATCATTCGCGTTGGCCGCTCCCCGACGTCGCCTGCGGCCGCATCGGCGCTGGCCCGGTGGAAGCGGTCGAGGCAGATCGTCGTCGACGACGGGGCGCACCGAAAGGACCACCAGGGCCTCGCCCATCACTACCTGCACGCCTCCGCGGGCGCGGTGCTGGAGCGGCTCGCGAGCGGCGACGACGATGACGAAGGGTCGTTCTCCTCACAGTACGAGCCCTGGACCCGCGGGTGGGCTGAACTGGAGGAGGTGGCCTGGGCCGCGGTCGAGGAGGGTCCGGCGCACCCCGGCAACGAGGGTGACTACGCCGCCGCACTGGTCCGCTCGCTGCCTCCCGGCTCGACGCTCTTCGTGTCGTCCTCGATGCCGGTCCGGGACGTGGACGCGTACGGACGGCCCGGCGCGCTCGATCTCGAGGTCCTGGGGAACCGGGGAGCGAGCGGAATCGACGGCGTCGTCTCGACGGCGCTGGGGTGCGCGGCGGGCGGGGCCGGACCGGTTGCCGTGCTGATCGGCGACATCGCCTTCTACCACGACATGAACGGACTTCTGGCGACGCGGGACCAGGGGTTGCAGGTCGTCTTCGTGGTGGTCGACAACGACGGAGGCGGTATCTTCCACATGCTTCCGATCCGTGACTTCGAACCGGCCTTTACGCCATACTTCGCCACCCCGCACGGCCTCGACTTCGAGCACGCGGCTCGCCTGTACGGACTGCCGTTCACCGACGCGGCCACCCCTGCCGAACTCGAAATAACGGTCCGGGCGGCGGTCGCGAGCCGGGGGAGCGGCGTCATCCGGGTGCGCACGGACCGGGAGGTGAACCGGCGCAGACATGAGCAGATCCGTGCACGGGTGGCGCGCCGGATCCGGGAACACCTGAACCGGGAGACAACATGAGCGACACCGCCTGGCAGACCGCCAAGGACTACGGGGACATCACCTACAGGAAGCGGGACGGCGTGGCCCGGATCGCGATCAACCGCCCCGAGGTACGGAACGCCTTCCGGCCCGAGACCCTTTTCGAGCTGCTGGACGCCTTCGGCGATGCCAACGAGGACCCGTCCATCGGGGTCGTGCTCCTTACCGGCGAGGGCCCCTCGAAGGACGGGAAGTACGCGTTCTGCTCGGGGGGCGACCAGCGGGTGCGCGGCGATGCCGGCTACGTGGGCGGCGACGGCGTGCCGCGTCTCAACGTCCTCGTCCTGCAGAGACTGATCCGGACCATGCCGAAGCCGGTGATCGCCCTGGTCGCCGGCTACGCGATCGGCGGGGGCCATGTGCTGCACGTCGTCTGCGACCTGACCATCGCCGCCGACAACGCGGTCTTCGGACAGACCGGCCCCAGGGTCGGCAGCTTCGACGGAGGCTTCGGCTCGTCCTACCTGGCGCGCATCGTCGGTCAGAAGAAGGCACGCGAGATCTGGTACCTCTGCCGCCAGTACAACGCCGCGGAAGCCGTCGAGATGGGCCTCGTCAACAAGGTCGTTCCGGTGGACGAGCTCGAAAACGAGGGGTTTCGCTGGGCGCAGCAGATTCTGGAGCACAGCCCGCTGGCGATCCGGCTGCTCAAGTCCGCGATGAACGCCGATGTGGACGGCCAGGCCGGGCTGCAGGAGCTGGCCGGGAACGCCACGCTGCTCTTCTACATGACCGAGGAGGGCCAGGAGGGACGCGACGCCTATCTGCAGAAGCGGAAGCCGGACTTCCGCAAGTATCCCTGGCTGCCGTGGTGACGTTGGGGCCGGTGGGGCGCCCATGCAGGTGACCCGCACGCAGGCCTGGATACTCGCCATCCGGCCGCGCACCCTCTCGGCCGGGGCGGCGCCGGTCGTGGCTGCTTCAGGCCTGGCGGCTGCGGACGGCGTCTTCGCCCAACTCCCCGCGCTGGCCGCCCTGGCCGGCGCGCTCCTGATCCAGATCGCCACCAATCTGGCGAACGACTACTACGACTTCGTCAAGGGCGGCGACACCGGGGAGCGGCTGGGGCCGGTGCGGGTGACCCAGGCGGGCATCCTGCCGCCCAAAGCGGTCTTCGGGGGGATGGTGGTGACCCTGGCGCTGGCCACCCTGGTCGGCGTGTACCTGGCCTTGGTGGCGGGCTGGCCCGTCATCGTGATCGGCCTCGTGTCGATGCTGATGGCGGTCTGCTACACGGGCGGGCCCTATCCGCTCTCCTACAACGGCCTGGGGGATGTGTTCGTCTTCGTCTTCTTCGGCCTGGTGGCGACGGCCACCACCTACTACGTGCAGGCGGGGGCGTGGTCCGCCGGGGCGATCCTGGCCGGTGCGGGACTCGGCGCATTCAGCACCGCAATGCTCGTGGTGAACAACCTGCGCGACCGCGAGACCGACGGGGCGGCCGGGAAGCGCACCCTTGCCGTGCGGTTCGGGGACCGCTTCACGGTGGTCCAGTACTTCGTGTGCCTGACCGGGGCGGCCGCGGCGCCGGTCGTTGGTTTCACCCTGATGGGATGGTCCCCCTGGACCTATCTGTCGCTGCTTGGACTGGTGGCGTGCGTTCCGGCGGCGTCGAGGATCCTGGGGGTGCTGGCCGCCGGCATGGCGGGCGGGGAGCACGGGACCGTGGATCGGCGGACCCTGAATCCGGCGCTGGCGATGACCGCGCGGGGGCTGGCGCTCTACGGCGCGGGTCTGGGCGTCGGCGCGCTGGTCGGCTCGATGGGGCTCTTCGGCGCATCTTGACTGGTGCGCGGTCGACCCCGGCGGACGATCTCGCGCGGCAGGCGCGGGAGTCCCCGCGGGCGACCGCCCTCTCGTGGGACGGGGGAGCCTGGAGCTACCGGGAGTTGGATGCGTGCGCGGCGGCGCTGGCGGAGCGCTTCCGCCGCCTCGGCGCGGTGCCCGGCGAGGCGGCGACGCTGTGCGCGACGCCCGGTTCCGAGGCTGTGGCCGCGCTGTTCGGCCTGTGGAGGGCGGGGTGCCTGGCGGTACCCCTTCACGAGCGGCTCACGCCGACCGAGATCGATCACGCGCGCAGAATTGTCATGTCCAGTTTACATATTGACAACTTGGCTTTACAGAGTTCGCATCCAAGCCAGGCGGAAGACGTGGTCCAGCCGGGCGACGTGGCCGGCACCCGGGCAACAGCTGAATCCGGCCGCTACTCCGGCTTCCCCGACGTCATCGCCTTCATCCTCACCTCCGGATCCGCCGGCGCGCCCAGGGCGGTGGGGTTCACCCGGGGCGCCTTCGCCGCTTCGGCCGCCGCCGTCGCGAGCCGCCTCGACCTGACCGCTGCCGACCGCTGGGGCCTCTGCCTGTCGCTGGGGCACATCGGCGGGCTCGCGCTGGTACTGCGTGCCGTGATGACGGGGTCGTCGGTGCGGCTGTGGCCGTCCTTCGATGCGGCGGCGGTGGCGCGTGCGGTCCTCGCCGGAGAGGTGACCCACCTCGCCGTCGTGCCGGTCATGCTGCGGCGCCTCCTCACCCGGCTGGGCGGGCGGCGCATACCACCAACCCTGCGCTGCGTGCTCGTCGGCGGGGCGGCAGCCCCCCGCGCGCTCCTCGACGACGCCTGGACGGCGGGCCTCCCGCTCGCCACCACCTGGGGCATGACCGAGACCGCGTCCCAGATCGCGACCGCCCCCCCCACCATCGCCCGCCGCCACCCCGGCACCGCCGGCCGCCCCCTGCGCGGCATTGAAGTGCGCCCCGGCGCGTCACGCCCAGGCCCGGCCGACTCATCACGCCCGCCACCGGGCACCACACCCTCGTCCCCCGCCACTCCCCTCCACGTCCGCGGCCCCACGCTGGCCTCGATCGTGATCCCCGGGCCCGGCTCCCCGCCCCAACCCCTCACAACCGACCCCGGCGGTTGGTTCCCCACCCGCGACCTCGGCCGAGTCGACCAAGGCGGCCTCGTCTGGATCGAAGGGCGCGCCGATGCGATGATAGTGTCCGGGGGACTGAACGTGAGCCCGGCCGAGGTCGAGCGGGTGATCGAGGGGCTGCCCGGCGTGCGCGAAGCGGTGGTCTTCGGCGTGCCCGACGAGGAGTGGGGCGAGGTGGTGGCTGCGGTCGTGGAGGGCGACCCGTCGGTCGTCAGCGCCGGGGACATCGAGCGCCACTGCCGCGAGCGGCTGGTGCGCGGGCGCTGCCCGTCGCGCATTCTGGTCGTTGAGACGCTGCCCCGAACCTGGACGGGCAAGGTGCTGCGGGCGGCAGCAACGGCTCTGCTCGACCCCGCCGGGAGCGGCCCGCCCCCAGACACACACCCACGGGAGACGACATGATCGAGGAACTCCGTTGGCGCGGACTTCTCTCTGACGCGACCGAACACGCGGCGGCGGCTTTCGCGGCGGGCCAGATCACCGGCTACATCGGCTTCGACCCCACGGCTTCGTCGCTGCACGTGGGGTCGCTCGTCCCCATCATGGGCCTCGTGCACCTGCAGCGGGCGGGCCACTGCCCGATCGCGCTGGTGGGCGGCGGCACCGGACTGATCGGCGACCCGTCCGGGAAGGTATCCGAACGCGCGCTTCTCGACCGCGCCAGGGCCGAGGAGAACGCCGCAGCGATCCACCGGCAGCTCGCGTCGTTCCTGGACTTCGATTCGCGGACCGCCCCGGCGCGCATGGCGAACAACCTCGAATGGCTCGACGGCCTCAGCCTCGTGGACTTCCTGCGCGATGTCGGCAAGCACTTCTCGGTCAACGCGATGCTCCGCAAGGAGTCGGTGCGCCGCCGCCTGGAAGACGACGAATCGGGCATCTCCTTCACGGAGTTCAGCTACCAGCTGCTGCAGGCCTACGACTTCCACGAGCTGAACCGCAGGTACGGGTGCACACTACAGATGGGCGGCTCCGACCAGTGGGGAAACATCACCGCCGGGATCGACCTGGTGCGCCGAATGGGCGGTCCCCGTTGCCATGGTGTGGTTTTCCCCCTTGTCGAATCGGCGAGCGGCGTCAAGTTCGGCAAGACCGAGGAGGGGACGGTCTGGCTGGACCCCGAGCGCACCTCGCCGTACCGCTTCTACCAGTTCTGGCTGAACACCGGTGACGGCGACGTGATCCCCTACCTCAAGATGTTCACGCTGCTGGACCGCGCCGCGATCGACGAGCTGGTGGCGGCCGTCGCCGAGCAGCCCCACCGGCGCGAGGCCCAGAAGCGCCTGGCGGCGGAGATGACCCGTGTGGTGCACGGGGCGGATGGGCTGGAGCGTGCCGTGCGCGCCTCGGGGGTACTCTTCGGGGGGAGCCTGGAGGGGCTCGGGGCGGCCGACATCGAGGAGATCTTCGCGGACGTGCCGCAGGCGGTGGTCGCGAGGGGGGAGATGGAGGGGGGGGTGGAGCTGGTGGCGGTGATGGCCGATTCGGGCATGACAGTTTCCCGTAGCGAGGCGCGGCGGCTGATACGGGGTGGGGGGGTCTACCTCAACGGCGCGAGGGTGGCGGAGATTGGCGCCATGATCCGCGCCGAAGATGCCATCGAGGGGCGCTTCGTGATCGTACGCGTGGGAAGGAAGCGGTACCTGGTGGTGGAGGTGGGGGGGTAGCTACCAGGACGGCGGCTCTCGCGCTGGATCGCGCTCCCCCGTGCTACCAGGATAACTCCCAGATGTGCACCGTCGGGAACAAGTCCCGGTTCAGCGTGGCCAGGCTGCCGTCCGACAGGATCGCCAGTCCAGCAAGGCTGTTCGGGAAAAGGAACGAGCCCAGGTAGTCCCCGTTCGCGACCGAGTACACGTTCACGATGCGGCGGCGCTCCTCCCCCGAACCGCCGAAAAGCACATATAGGTATGATTCGTCACCGGTGATTCCCAACGCGGCCTCACCCGCTGACCGGTCGACTCTCGTGACGGTCGCGTTGCCGAATTCCGGGATCCTGGTGCTCTCGGTGTTCACACCAGGGATCGGCAACTCCTCTAAACCATCGATGACGAAACGCACGGAACCGTCCGGATTCAGAAAAATCACCTTGCTCGACCACCGAAACGCCACCGCTGCGCCCATCGATCCGGTAGTGGCGGAAAAGGCCTCGCACGCCAGGCTGTGATCGCAGGCCACCGGCGCGGCCGCCGATTCCAGCGCCGCACCGTCTTCCGACACCGACACCCAGAGGGTCTTGTCCTTCTCGCTTGCCGGAATCACCAGCACACGCCCGGGACCGGAGGAGGGCAGGATGCCGTAATGCCCTGCGGTACGGATGCTGAAGCTGGTGACCTGCTGCCCCGTGAGTGCGTCGATGATGGTTGCCCGGCCCAGTCCCCGGTCCAGCACCAGCACTTCGCCTGCGGGCGACACGTCGATGTCCTGAATGAAGCTGAACTCGCCGGGACCGGCTCCCGAGCGCCCGAAGGTCCACGCGGATTTGCCATCAGCAAAGAACGCGCGAATGGCATCTTCCCCCCAGTCGGACAGCGCAAAGCCGCCGTTCGGGAGTGCGACGATTCCCCGGGGGTCGCCGAAGAGGGTTCCGTCCTCGTCCACGAAACTGGCCACGAGGACGGGTTCGGGGAGCCAGCGGCGTTCCGGGGCCTGAGCACTGGAAGGGGGTGCGGGGATCAGCGGGACGATGCACGCTGCGATGGCAAGGCGCCGGAATGCCAAAGGGGTTCCTCCTCGGGGCTGAGGGTTCCGATACTCAATGAACAAACAATCCGAGCCCGGATTCGTGCAAGGTGCTCATGTAATACGAACGTCGCCGTCGGATTCTTCACCTGCCCCATTTGAATTGTTCACTGCGTCCCCGGCGATCTGCGCCTACAGCAACTCCTCCGGGATCCCCAACGCGTCCACCAGCTCCAGCCCGCGCCGCGCCAGCTTGCGACACAGCTTGTTGACCTCGCGGCGCAAGGCTTCGCTCTTGGGCGGCTCGAAGTACCCCGTCTCCAGGTACCAGGCGCGGTGCGCTTCCAGCGTGGCGAGGCCGAACAGCGCGATGACCTCGCTGATGAGCGATTTGCCCGCTAAATCGTGCATTTCCCGCAGCGCCGCAACGGAAGTCGAAAGCAGGGCGCAGTCCGCGTAGGCCCGTGCAAAGGTGATGAGGTGGTCCTGGCAGGCGTTGACGGCTTCGAAGCTGTCCATGCCCTCGTCCAGGCGATGTTTCAGGCGCCGGGCCGCGGAGCGCATGAGCCGCTGTTCGCGGTAGCGCAGCGCAGAAAGCTGAAAATCGAAGTCGGCGAGGTGGTCGGGGTCGGTGCGGCGCTTGACTACGGGGTTCATGTCCGCCAGGCGGGTGCCCGCGAGTTCGGCCAGGTACCGTGCCATGCCCCACATGCTTAGGTCGCCCATATCGCGCCGGAAGCGTGACAGTCGGCCCTTGGCGACGAGCTGCAGCAACACCGGGTTGGCGCCCTCGAAGGTGGTGAAGACGTCGGTGTCCGCCTTCATCCGGGCGAACCGGCTCTCTGCGAGGTAGCCCAGACCGCCGCAGGCTTCGCGGCAGGCCTGCAGGGTGCGCAGTGCGTGGCGGGACGTGACGGCCTTGAGCGCGGCGGCGCGGACTTCCAGCTCGCGGCGGTCGGTGTCGGGATCGGCGAAGCGCCGCACGAGGTCGCGAAGCGCGAAGGTGGTGGCGAAGGAGGTGGCGAGGCGGGGGAGGAGTTCGCGCTGGAGCGCCAGGTAGTCGAGGATGGGGACTTCCGTGCCGCCGGCGGGTCCGAACTGGCGCCGTCCGGCCGCGTAGCGCAGCGCGATCGCCAGCGCCTTCTTCGCCACCGTGTGGGAGGCGGCCGCGATGCTGATCCGGCCCGCGACCAGCGTGCCGAGCATGGTGAAGAAACGGCGCCCCGCGCTCGGGATCGGACTCTCGTATTCGCCGTCCGGGGTGATCCGGGCGAAGCGGTCCAGGAGCGCGTCCGGCCCAACGCGCACGTCTTCGAACCAGATGCGCCCGTTGTCGACCCCGTTCAGCCCCTGCTTCGGCCCGCAATCCTCGATCCTGATGCCGGGTGCGATGTTTCCGTGCTCGTCGCGGAGGCGGACCAGGAATGCGTGGACGCCGTGGTCCCGGGTCCCGGCGCGCAGCCGCGCGAAGACGGTGGCCATCCGGCCGTGCAGCGCCGCGTTGCCGATGTAGTCCTTGCGCGCGTCGTCGTCCGGGGTGGTGATGACGAACCCGCCGGTCTCGGGATCGTGGTCTGCGGTGGTGCGGAGGTCGCGCACGTTGGAGCCGTGCCCGGTTTCGGTCATCGCGTAGCAGCCGGGCAGGGCGAGGGTGGCGATGCGGTGGAGGTGGCGGTGGTGGTGCTTTTCCGTCCCGAGCTGCGCGATGCTGCCCCCGAAGAGCCCGAACTGCACGCCGTACTTCACGAGCACGCTGAGGTCACCCAGGGCGAGCTCCTCGAAGGCGGCCACGGCTGCGGCCGGTTCCCCCTCGCCACCGAACTCGCGCGGGTAGGAGATCGCGCCCAGCCCCTCCTCGGCCAGAACTCTGACCGCGGCCAGGGTGCGCTCGCGGTACTCGGCGCGCGGCATCTCGTCCGGCATGCGCATCTCGGGACGCCCCAGCACGGCCCGCACCCGAGCGCGGACCTCGGGGTAGTCGCCCTGCAGGATCGCCGCGACCTCCTTCGCGGCGCGGGACCGGGCCGGCGCCCCCCGGACCGCGGGCACCGCCATCCCCTCCACCCGGGTCAGTTCGCGGAGCGCCTCGGCCCCGGCCACTCCCAGCGCCAGTTCCAGCTGGACCAGCGTGGCAAGTGCGTCGGCGCGCCACGATGCGACCCGTCCCGCCATTGACACGCCCGCCATGGCGAGGGTCCGACTGTCGCCCTTGCCGTCCCGGAGCTTCTCCAGCGCGGCGCCGTACACCGCGGGCGAGGGGGGGAGCGCGGGGTCGAGCCAGTCGAGCACCCGGGATCGCCCTTCGGCCGTCATCCACCCGGCCTTGTCCAGTGCGCGGCTGACCGCGCTCAACTCGGCGTCCTCCATGAGCCCGTCGGCCCAGACGGCGCAAAGCACCGGCAGGAAGGCCAGGAAGGTCCGGTCGTCGGAGATGGCGGGGGTGCGGGCAGCGGGCATGTTCGAAAGATACCGCGTTCGGCGGGCCGCCCCTTGATAATCCGCCGCCACTCTGGCAAAGTCGGTTTCCCCGTGGTGGGGCGCGGCACCGGGGCGCGTCCCTGATTCGCATCCCCTTTCCCGACAAAAAAAAGACCGCCGATGGCTTCACGAACACGCGCAGCTGATCCGCTGATGGACCCCCCGCTCGTCGGCGTGATCATGGGTTCCCGCAGCGACTGGGACACCATGAGACACGCCGCCGAAACCCTGGAGGCGCTGGAGATCCCGCATGAGGTGCGGGTGGTCTCGGCGCACCGCACGCCGGACCTGCTCTTCGAGTATGCGGCGGCGGCCGAGGGACGCGGGCTCGAGGTGATCATCGCCGGAGCCGGGGGGGCGGCGCACCTGCCCGGGATGGTGGCGGCCAAGACCGTGCTTCCCGTGCTCGGCGTCCCGGTGCAGTCCAGGGCGCTCAAGGGGATGGACTCGCTGCTGTCGATCGTGCAGATGCCGGGGGGCGTGCCGGTGGGAACCCTCGCGATCGGCGTGGCGGGGGCGACCAACGCGGCGCTCTTGGCCGCGCGGATCCTGGGGACGTCCCGTCCGGCGATTCGAAGAGCCGTTCACGACTACGCCCGCGCCCGCACCGACGCGGTCCTCGCCGACCGCGACCCGAGCGTCCCGCCGCCGCAGTGAGGGTCGGGGTACTGGGCGGCGGGCAGCTCGCCCGTATGCTCGCCCTCGAGGGGATCCCGCTGGGGCACCGGTTCACGGTGCTGGAGGGGGCGCCCGACCCGCCCGCCGGGGTGGCGAGCACGGTGGTGGCCGCCGCGTACGACGACCCGGATGGGCTGGCTGCGGTGGCGGCAGCGGCCGACGTGGTGACGTACGAGTTCGAGAACGTCCCGGCCGGGAGCGCCGCCTACCTGGCCGCGCGTCTCCCCGCGCTGCCGCCTCCCGGAGCGCTGCAGGTCGCCCAGGACCGCCTTGCCGAGAAACGGATGTTCTGCGAGCTGGGGATCCCCACCGCGCCGTTTCACCCGGTCGACGGACCTGAAGATGTCGATGAGGCGGTAGCCGTGACGGGGCTTCCGGCCGTGATCAAGACGCGCCGGCTCGGGTATGACGGGAAGGGGCAGGTGGTCGCGCGTTCGCGGGGCGAGGTGGAGGCCGCGGTCGAGAGGCTCGGAGCCGGGCTGATCGCGGAGAGCTTCGTCGCGTTCGACAAGGAACTGAGTGTGTTGGCCGCAGCCGGGCGGGAGGGGGGGCGGGCCTTCTATCCGCTAACGGAGAACCACCACCGGGAGGGCATCCTGAGAGTGAGCTACGCCCCGGCCCCCGGCCTCACGCCGTCCCTCCAGTCGGAAGCCGAACGGCTGGCCGGCCTCGTGCTTGACCGGCTGGACTACGTCGGCGTGCTCGCCATCGAGCTCTTCGAAGTCGGAGGCCGTCTCCTCGCGAACGAGATGGCGCCGCGGGTCCACAATTCGGGACACTGGACGCTGGACGGCGCCGACGCCAGCCAGTTCGAGAACCACATCCGCGCGGTCACGGGAATGCCGCTGGCCACGCCGCGCGTGCCCGGCCCGGCGGCGATGGTGAACATCATCGGCGAACTTCCCGACCCCGGCGCGGTGGCCGCAATCCCCGGCGCGCACCTGCATCTCTACGACAAGGCGCCGCGGCCCGGCCGCAAGATCGGCCACATCAACGTCACCGGTCCCGACGAGGCGACGGTCATGCGCACCGTCGCCCGGGTGTGGGAACTCCTCCCCGGTGCCGGGGAGCTCCCCCGCGCGACCGGCTGGTAGCGACCGCCTGGCCCACGAAGCTTCGCGCGGGACTCCACCTCCCGCCCATCCCCCTCCACCATTAGCTTTCCGGCTCTATCCAACGGAGCAAACATCATGCTTGAAGAAATAAAGGCCCGCATCTCGGAAGAGGTCGAAGCGCTGACCCGCGAGCTCAACATCGAGTTGCCGGACCGGATCCGGAAGGCGGTCGAACTCGGGGATCTGAAGGAGAACTCGGAATACAAGTCGGCCCTGGAGCGGCAGCAGTTCGTGCAGGCCCGAATCGGGCACCTGGCCTGGAGAATGTCCGAAATCTCCAAAATCAACGTGAAGGACATCCCCGCGGACCGGGTGGGCTTCGGGTCGACGGTGCGGGTTCTGAATCTGGCCACGCAAGACGAGACGACCTTCAAGATCGTCGCCGGCGACTACATCGACCTGGACGCAGGCCACATTTCGCTGGAATCACCGATCGGCCAAGGGTTGCTCGGCGCCCGCCAGGGAGACGACGTGAACGTCCGCCTGCCCGCCGGAGAAAGACGTTTTCGAATCATGGAACTGCAGACTCTGCCGCAGCAGCTGGACCAGGGAGAATAGCCGACGCGGTCGGCGTCCGTCACTTTCCACCCTCTCCGGGGCGCGGGGGCTCCGGATTCACTGTGAGAGAGCCTTCCATTGCGGTGCGGCCCGACGCGGCGCGGATCGTTGCGGTGCCGGGTCCCGTTGCCGTTGCCAGCCCCGAGTCTTGACCGATCTCGGCCACACCGGACCGGGTCGTGGACCAGGTCACCTTGGCATCGGGAATTTCATTTCCCCGCTGGTCCCACACCCGTGCCTCGAACTGCTGCTGGTCCCCAATGGCCGTCAGCGTGGCAATCTGGGGCGTAAAGATTATGCTCCCGGGTATCGGGGGAGAAGGCTCGAGTGGCATCGGGACGTCGCTGCCACCACAACCGGCTACATAGAGGACGACCAGGAAGAGCAGGGTTGACCAGGGCGCCAAGGCGTCAATGGCCAATACTGTATTGTTTGCTTTACGAAATGTCATGTTTACTTTACCATTCCTGCCTCCAAGAGGCTCCGGTGGATTGATCCCCCTAAAACTCCGGCGGCTTCGCGATCCGCGCCACGATCACCGAGATCTCCGGTTCCACGGTCACGCGGAACACCGCCCGGGCCCCCGCCTCCATCGCTTCGAAGTCCAGGACGCGGACGCCGTTCGACGTGACGCTCCCGTCGAACCGCTGATCCTCGCCCAGCATCGCAGCCGCCATCGCCGAGAAGTCGTCGTCCCCCGTCAGCGTTTTCGGCCAGGGGTAGCGCCCCGGTGGGTCGGGGTTGATGAAGATCTCGGTGGTGGTGGGGAAGTCGTAGGACAGGAAGCGAGGGGTGGCGTCATCGGTGAGCACGTCCTCGGACCCCGCAACCGTCATCGCGACGGCGTGGCCGTGGAGCAATTCGGCCATCGTCATGCCCGTCACTTCCTCGATCCCCTCGATCCCCGGCACGGTGAGCGAGTCGTTGAGCGCCGTCACGAGCGCTTCGTCGGCGGCCATGTCCATCCCCGCGCTGCCGCCCACCACCCAGTCGCGCAGGAAGCGGTGGAAGTGCCAGCCGCTGCCGTACTCATGGCCCTGGTCGTTGGGCCTGAAGGTGATGCCGTTCGGGTCCGGGGAGAACGCCAGCACGGTGCGGGACATCATGTTCAATACGCCATAGAACTCGGGTCCGGTCTCCCGGAGAGCCACCCGCATGGTATCTCCGTAGGCCCGTTCACCCGCAGCGGGTCCCCCTGCGCGCTCCCAGGCCAGCCGCGAACTCATCTCTTTCGCGATCTCGGCAGTGCCCTCCTCGATCCAGAGGGGGTGAAAAACCTCGTCACCGGTCCTCGAGCCGCGCCGCCGGTGGCTTACGACCCGCTTGTACAGGGAGCTGACGTGCTTGACCTCGTGCACCAGCGCCGAGAGCGCCCAGTACCGGTCGTTGTCGAAGTCGAAGCCGCCGGCACTCATGTGGACGAGCTCCGTCTCGTTCGATGCGGCGCATTGCGTTGCGGGGAAGGTCATGTCCCCGGACCAGACGAATGCCTGCACGCCCCCCAGGGTGGGATCCACGAGAAGCGCAATCTTGCCGTCGCCGTTGACATCGCTGACCCCGCCGAAGTAGCGCTCGATGATCTCCTTGCCGTGTTCGGAGTAGAAGTCGATGATCCGGTTCGCGTTTTCCACCGAGACGGGTGCCTGGGCCTCGACGGACTCGTAGACGATGAAGTCGTCGTTCTCTGCGATCACGTCGGCGACCACAGTCGTGTCGATCGTGCAGCGGCTTCCGCCGTCGCCCCGGTTGTAGAGCTTGAAGGTGACGGGGGTCGCCGCAGTCCTTTGCGCCTGGACGGCAGGGCGGTCCGGCAGGATTTCAAGCGGACCGCGCGCCATCATCTCCTGCATCAGCTCCGCTTCCTGACGCCGTATCTCCCGGTGCAGCCGTTCGTTGGCTTGTTCGATCTCAAGCAGCTCCGACCACGCCGCCGACGCTGCGGCCCAGTCCTGGTCGACTTCAGCCGGCCGGCGGGGCCCGCGCTCGGCCACGGCGGGACGGAATGCCGCCGCCTGTCCCGGAAGCGGCTCCATCCGGAGGTCGGCCTGCCAGCTCGCCTGCCGTGCGGCATTGAGCCCCGCGAAGGTCACCCGGTAGTAGGCTTCGGCCTCGTCCGCGATTACCAGGAACCCGCACGGTTCCAGCGCCTCCGGATCAACGGTCGTCACATCCCCCACCGCCAGCCCCAGCGGCGCGTCGCAAACACGCAACCCGAAGGTGGTCGTGGTGTCTCTGCCGTTCGAGTCGGTCACCCGTATCTCCACCTCCGACACGCCGGCGTCTGCGGGCGTTCCCCGGATCCGGCCGTCGGTGGTGATCTCCAGCCCCGTCGGGAGCGCCGCCTTCTCCGCGAGGCTCCAGACGTACCCCATGCGCGAGCCCCCCTTTGCCGACAGCTCGGTCAGGTAGTCCAGCGTTGCCCGTCCCCAGGCGAGCGAGTCGGTGAGGATCTCCAGCGGCGGTTCGACCGCGGTGACCGCGAATTCGGCCGCCAGCTCGGATACGGTCGCGCTGAGCGTCTGAATGGAGTCTTCGCCCATCGTCCACTCGGTCCGCGCCTCACCGTCCGGGTCGGTATTCGCCGACTCGGGGAACACGGACCCGCCCCCGGAGGTGACCTGGAAGGCGACGGCGATCCCACGCGCGGGGTGACCGTTCGCGTCCAGCACCCGGACGGCGGGGGACACTGCCAGCGCCTCGCCGAAGTACCCCTGCTCGCCGTCACCCTGGGTCTTCTCCAGCGCCTTGGGCAACTGCACGACCTCCAGCATCGCCTCGCCGCTGACCCTCTGGGCCACCGCGCGGATACCCGCCGTCCCGGGCCCGGTGGCGGTGGCCAGCCCCGTCGCGCGATCTACTTCGGCAACTCCCGGCTGCGTGCTCGACCAGGTGACGGTTACGCCGGACATCGCGCGTCCCCGCTGGTCCAGCACCTGGGCCGTGTACTGCTGCTGGTCCCCGACGGCGTTCAGCGTGACGGAGGCCGGTGTGATGGTCACGGTCGTGGGCGTGGCGGGGGGTTCGGGGGGCATGGGGTCGCCGTCGCCGCCGCCGCAGCCGGCGAGGGCGAGGAGGGCAGCCAGGCAGCCACTGGACCGGACCCACGCAGCATTCGAGCGTCGCATTCCGTCAATTCCCGTCCTGGATCGCGTCGTAGACGATGGGCCTCAGCAGGCGGTCGACGGGAGCCATGCCGTACGGCTGCAGCTGGGTCCACGCAAACGCGATGATCTCCTCTTCCGGATCGATCCAGAAATACGTGCTCGCGACGCCGGACCACCAGTAGGTGCCGGGATTGTCGCCCACCGACACGGCGAATCCGAGCCCGAAGCCCTGGCCGGGGAGACCCAGGACGGGGATCATCTCGTCCGGAAGGTGGTTCCGCGTCATGAGCTCGACGGTCTCCGGCTTCAGGATGCGGACGCCGTCCCTCTCGCCCCCTCCGAGCAGCATCTCGGAGAAGCGCAGGTAGTCGGCCGCCGTCGAGGTGAGGCCGCCGCCGCCGGAGTACCAGACCGGGGGCCGGGTGAAGCGGTCCCCGCCGCGCGAGGGTGGTGCGGCGAGACCGTCGCGGCCGCGGAAATACACCTGCGTGAAGCGGTCCAGCTTGTCCTCGGCCACATGAAAGCCGGTGTCGTGCATCCCCAGCGGCTCGAAGATGCGCTCCCGGAAGAAATCGTCCAGCGACTGACCCGAAACCACCTCGACGACGCGGCCGAGGACATCGGTGGACAGGCTGTAGTTCCAGCGGGCGCCGGGGTCGTCGATCAGGGGAAGGGACGCGAGGACCTCGACCCGCCCCTCAAGATCCGATCCGCCACGACCGTCGAGGGCGTTCAGGCTGCTCCGGTACAGCGAGTCGACCGGCGTGTTGCCGAAGACGCCATAGGTGAGGCCGGACGTGTGGGAATGCAGGTCGCGGATCAGGATCGGCCGCGCCGGCGGGCGGAGGTGCCCGTCGTCGTACACCCGCACGTCGGCGAAGGAGGGGATGACGCTGGACAGCGGATCGTCCAGCGAGAGGCGGCCTTCCTCGACCAGGATCATCGCGGCGACGCTCGTGACCGGCTTGGTCATCGAGTAGATGCGGAAGATGTCGTTGGGATCGAGAAGGTCCTCGTCCCGGACGCGCCAGCCGTGGGCGTCCCAGTGTACGATCTCGCCGCTCCGCGCGACCAGCGTCACGATGCCGGCCGTGCGTTCGTTGTCGATGAACTGCCGCATGGTCGGGCCGATGCGCGCGAGGACCTCGCTGGAGAGGCCTACCTCCTCGGGGGCGGCGGTGGTGAGGTCCCGGGTGCCCTGCGCGTCCGTTCCCAGCGCGAAGGTCCAGACGCGCGGCGCCCCCCCGCCGGTGACCAGCCCGGCCGCGATCGAGACGTACTGCGTGCCGTCCACCTCGTAGGTGACCGGTGTCGCGGTTCCGGGCCCGACGTCCGCCGACCAGAGTTCCTCGCCGGTGCGGGCGTCGAGCGCGGCCAGCCGCGCACCCGTGCCCCAGAACACCAGGTCGCCGGCGGTGGCCATGGTTCCCCCGTGACCGCCGCGGGCCTCGATCCGCCACTTCTCGGCGTTCTCCGCCGGATCCCACGCCAGAAGCACGTTGTTCGGCCCTTGGAGCGCGGGGCGTTCCGGGCGCTGGCCGCCGGTGCCGCGGACGGTCCCTGTGTTCCAGATCCCCGCCTGGTAGTCGAAGCCCTCTTCCTTCTCGAAGTAGTAGTTGTTGTTGGTGGCGGGGAGGTAGACCAGCCCGGTGCGAGGGCTCCAGGACATGGGCTGCCAGTTGTGGGCGCCTCTTGGCCCGGGGGCCAGGTAGACTCCCTTTCCGGTCATGCCGTAGCGGGCCTCGGGCGTCTCCACCGGACGGCCCGTTGCGGGGTCGACCCCGGTGGCCCAGGTGAGGTCGTCGGCGAAGGGCTCGGCGGAGATGAGCTCGCCTGTCAGCCGGTCGACAACGTAGAAGAACCCGTTCTTGGGCGCCTGCACGATGACCTGCCGCTCCCGGCCGCCGATCTCGACGTCGAGGAGCATGAGCGGCTGGGTCGCGGTGTAGTCCCAGTCGTCACCCGGCGTCGTCTGATAGTGCCATGCGAAGGACCCATCGTCCGGGTCGAGGGCCACGATGGCAGAGAGGTAGAGGTTGTCGCCGCCACCCGGACTGCGGTTGTCGCGGTTCCACGGGGAGCCGTTGCCGGTGCCGATGTAAAGCAGGTTTGCTGCCGGGTCCACCACCATCGCGTCCCAGACGGTCCCGCCGCCGCCCGCGACCCACCACTCGCCCGTCCAGGTTTCGGCCGCGGCGCGCATGGCCTCGCTCTCGAAGCCGTCGGCGGGGTTCCCGGGGACGGTGTGAGTGCGCCACAGCGCGTCCCCGGTCTCGGTGTCGTAGGCGGTGACGTAGCCGCGCACTCCGTACTCGGCCCCCCCGTTGCCGATGACGACCACGTCGCCGACCACGCGGGGAGCCCCGGTGATCGTGTAGTCGGAGCCGGGCGGTGTCGTCTGCACGGTCCACACGAGTGAACCGTCGGTGCGGTCCAGGGCTACGAGGCGGCCGTCCAGGAGGCCGACGAAGATCTTGTCGCCATCAAGTGCAACGCCGCGGTTGACATCGCCGCAACAGGACGGGGGGCCTCCCTGTTCCTCGTGCGGGATCGCGGGGTCCCAGCGCCAGATCTCCTCCCCGGTGACGGCGTCCAGGGCGAAGACGAAACTGAACGCGGCCGTGCCGTACAGCACGCCGTCCACCACGATGGGCGTCGTCTCCAGGCGAGCCCCGATCTTGGGGATCTCCCAACTCCAGGCGACCCCGAGCTGATCGACGTTGCCGGTATTGATCCGGTCGAGCGGACTATAGCGGGTTTCCGCGGCGTCGCGGCCGTGCATCGGCCAGTCGGACTGCTGTGCGCCAGTGGCGTGGGGCGAGACCAGGGCGGCGAGCGTCAGTAGCAGGACGCCGAGGGCGGTGCGGCGCATCCGGAGTTGAAGATTCATGCCGGGATTTCCGTTTGGGGAGTGGACGAGCGGGCAGAAGACAAGATGGGCGAGTCGCGCGCACTCCGCTATTGGTCGCGGGGTTCGGCCGGTCGGCCGCCAGGTTGCGATCTCGGTCACACCCCGGGTACGACCGCCGCTTCAACCGGGTGCGGCCGCCGCCCGGCGGGGATATCTTTCCCGGCCATGAGAACGCTGCCCATTACGTGCGCGCTCCTGCTCACGGGCGCCTGCGCCGACGCCCCCGACCCGCCCCCCTTCGCTGTCGTGGCCGACTCGCGGCAGTTGATGCTGTCTGTGCTCGAGCCGGCCGCCGAGGTCTACTGGGACGCGGTGGGCATCATCATGGACACGGTGGACACGTACGAGATCGAGCCGCGGACGGCGGAGGAATGGGAGGCGGTGGAGAACGCGGCCTGGGTACTCGCCGAATCGGGCAACCTGCTGTTGCTGCAGGAGCGGGTGCAGGGCGATCACTGGGTGGCGATGTCCCGCGCGATGATCGACATCGGCCGCCGCGCGGTAGAGGCCGCGCAGGCGCGCGACGCGGACGCGGTGTTCGAGGTGGGGGGCGATGTCTACCTGGTCTGCACCGGGTGCCACGCCGTCTACGCGACCGAGACGCTGCGCCCCAACTACGACACCATCCCCGACACCATCCCGGACCCGCCTTGATCGAACGATTCCTGGTCTGGCTCGGCGAGACTCCCTGGAGCGTGGCCCTCCTCGAGTCGCTCTACATGTGGCCGTTTGTGGAGTCGACCCACGTCCTCGCACTCGGCCTCTTCGTCGGCACCACCGTGATGATGGACCTGAGGCTTCTCGGTGTCGCGTTCCGGAAGGTGCCGATCACGGCGTTCACCGGGCGCCTCCTGCCATGGACCCACATCGGGTTCATCGTCATGACGGTAACCGGGCTCCTCCTCTTCTACTCCCAGCCGCTGCGCTACTACCACAACCTCTTCTTCCGCATCAAGGTCCTGGTGCTGCTGCTGGCCGGCGCGAACGTCGCGATCTTCCACAACGGGGTGCACCGCCACGCCGCCGAGTGGGACCGCGACGCGTCCCCGCCGCGGGCTGCGCGCATCGCCGGCGCGGTGTCGCTGGCCGTGTGGACGCTCGTCGTGGTGACGGGCCGCCTTATCGCCTACAACTGGTTCGACTGCGACATTCAGCCCCAGCCCGGGTGGGTGAACTGGATGGCGGGATGCCCCGTGGGGACCGAGTAATGTACGTGGCGCAACCCGTTCGCAAGGCGAATGTGACCATGACAGGTATATGACCATGACCGAGCCGACAGCAGGCTGGTAGCCGCGCCATGCTCGAATCCTTCTTCCGCTGGTGCGAATCGACGCTCATCGGCAGGGCGATCGCCGACTCGGTGTGGGCCTTCCCGATCCTGGAGGCCGTCCATCTCCTCGGCCTGTGCATGCTCGGTGGCGCGCTGCTCGTCGTCGACCTCAGGCTGCTCGGGGTGGGCCTCACCGGCCAGCCGGTTGCCCGCCTCGCCCGCTACGCCCGGCCCTGGCTCGTCGCGAGCGTGATCATCATGGTCCTGACGGGGGTGCCGCTGTTCCTGTCGGAGGCCATCAAGGCGTACTACAACACCTCTTTCTGGGTGAAGATGTGTACGCTGCCTGTGGCGCTGACCTTCACCTTCGCGGTGCGGGAGCGCGTGGCGCGGCGCGAGGCCGACGATCCCGGTGTGACCGGCCGCATCGTCGGGGCCGTGTCACTGGCGCTGTGGTTTACCGTGGCGGCGGCGGGCCGCTGGATCGGGTTTTCCTGACGGCGCGGTCAGTATGTAAAGAGAACATTACAATCTGTCATGTTCAGTTTACATTCCAGCCTCCCTGCCGGCGTGCGGCTTGGCGCCGCCACGCGAGATGTCGGCCACTCTGAGGCCAGACGATTTGACTTGGGAAGAAGTCGGCAGTCAGAAGGAACAAGTCTCCCTCTCAATCGGCGTGCCGACCTCGCTCCGTAGACGAAAACGATGCACAAAGTCGAGATCCAGCTCGTCGGACGAGATCCCGTGCAGCTCGCCGCCAGGGCCGATCTCCACGCTCCGCAGGCCTACCGGAGCGGTCACCGTGGCGCGGTATCGCCCGCAGTTGTCCAGGACATCCCAGGTCGATCCGCTCTCCGCTCCGGTCTCTTCGCGCTGCGCCCACAGCCATCCCTC
>JAPOOQ010000154.1 GCA_026713345.1 Gemmatimonadota bacterium
GACCGTGTCGATCGGCGCTGCGGAGGGCGAGGAGCCCTACCTGTTACAGCATGCCATCGGCGCGACGAGACTGAGCGACGGGCGAATCGTCGTGGCGGACTACGGCTCCATGGAGTTGCGGAACTTCGATGGCGCGTCGGGCACGCACCTGACGACGCTGGGGGGAGTGGGCGAGGGACCGGGCGAGTACGGTGGCCTGATGGACGTCGAGCGGTTGCCGGGCGACTCGATCATGGCCTGGGGATTCCCGTTGAGCGTGACCGTCTACGACCCGGACGGGCGACTCGTCCGCACCTCCCGCCTGGAGAGGCAGGCCGAGACCACCGTCGGGCTGAGGCCGATCATGCCGGTGGCGGTGATGGGGGACGGTTCGATTCTGGCGAGCGTGAGCCCGGGACACATCGACACCCTGGTGGTTGAGCTGTGGGACGCAGAGGGGAATCTGCGCACCCCGCTGGGATCCCATCTGTCCCATGAACCGCGCACGTGGGTGGGGGGGATCAATCGTACACAGATCTTTGGCTGGGACCTGAAGGTGGCGCCCTGGGGCGATTTGGTGGTCGTCACCCCGAGCAGGCGCTACGAGATCAGGGCATTCGCGACGGACGGCACACTGGCCCGGATCGTCCGTGTGGAGCATGTGCCGCGCGCGCCGACGGAGGCCGATATCGAGGCGTACGCCGAGGTGGAACTTCCGAGCGCGGTCCCGGACTTTGGGGAGGACGTGGCGGAAAGGCGAGCGCAGGTCCGCCGTGACATCATGGCCACCCCGGTCGCCGAATACCTTCCGGCCTTCGCTTCCGTCATGTCCGATCGCACGGGCCACCTGTGGGTCGAGGAGTACGAAGCCATCGGGGAGGAGTTGGACGGCGTGCGCTGGACGGTGTTCGATCCGGAAGGCCACATGCTCGGCTTCGTCGAGACGCCGGAGGAATTGGAGATCTTCGAGATCGGGGAGGACTACATCCTGGCACGGATCGTGGATGAAATGGGGGTCGAGTCCGTGCAGGTGTGGGCGCTGGAGCGGGGGGGAGGATAGCAGGAAGAGCCATGTTGCCGGGGAAATGTCGCACCGTAGTCATCGTCGCGGGGCTGTCGTGTCCCGCCCTTGCATGCCAGGTCGGCGACGCCCCGGCCGACGAACCCGGCATCGTCGTCGTCCAGGACAGCGCCGGCATCGAGATCGTCGAGAGCGTCACGCCGGCGTGGGACGGAGACGGCTGGAGGGTATCCGCCGAGCCGGGTCTGGTCATTGGCCGGATGTCGGGGGATGAGCGGTACCTGTTCGGGGAAGTGGCCGGAGCCGTCGTCCTTCGGGATGGCCGCGTCGCGGTCGTCGACGGGCAGGCCGCCCTGATCCGCGTCTACTCCACCGACGGCGTGCATATCGAGGACTGGGGTGGCAGCGGGGAAGGTCCGGGAGAGTTCAGCGGACGCCCCCGAAAGATCTTTCCCTATCGCGGGGACTCGATCCTCGTCGAACAGTTTGCCAACCATGGCTCCAACATCTATGACCACCGGGGACGGTTCGGGAGAGCCGTCGCACCCGAGATGTGGGTGCGGTTTAACTACGACCGTGTCTCGCTCGGCTTCGGCCCTTCCATGAGCGCCGTGAAAACCTGCTGTACCCTTTGGGGTGCGCTCCCGAACGGTGCCTTCCTCGGTTCCTATTCCGAGATGCTTCCCTACCCCGGAAGTGGAACGATGCGGGCCTCCATCGTGGCGGCCATCACCCCCGAATCCGGCAGCGCGCCCGAATCCGTCGGCGTCTTCGCGGGAGGCCAGTACCAATTCGAACCCGAAGGAGGCGTCAGCGGTTTGCAGTTTCAGTTCCGGTTCAGCATGGCCGTGGGGCCGGACGGCTACTTCGTGACGGAGGGGGACGCGTACTCGATCAATTCCTACGATACGAGCGGCCGCCTGCGGCGAATCATCCGGCTCGCCCGCGAGCCTCGCCC
>JAPOOQ010000155.1 GCA_026713345.1 Gemmatimonadota bacterium
ACCCGCGCCCGCCGTGAAGGAGTAGTTGCAGCTCCCCGCGGCGAGCGCCACGAGGGGCACGAGCCGGGTGAGGAACCGGCGCCGGGTGCACGGGCCGCCTCCGCTACGGCTGGTTCGGATACCAGATATCGGGAGGGAACGCGTCCACATGTTCGATGGATTCAAGGGTGAGTCTCAGTTCTCTGTAGCCTGGCAGGTTACGGTAGGTTGCCTCCTCCGGAAAGATCGTAGCGCCTTCCCGGTCCGAGATGAACACGGTTTCCACCACAGATCCCCGCTCCAGTCGTTCGGCGTTCACCACGGCGCGGTCGCGCAGGTGGAAGCGCACCCGGTCCAGTGACGGCAGCTCGTACTCAAGCTCCATCGTACCGCGGGTGATGCGTCCCTCCGCCATCCGGGCCCCTGCGCCGGGCCGGAAGACCCCGAATACCGCCCACATCAGCGGGGCCGGCGGCACCAGTTCGGTGGGAAGGCTGGCGGGGATTCTGAGCTCGTCTTCGACCAGCACCGCGATCGCGGCGGCCTCGCCGTTGTCCAGGAAGAGGTCCAGCCGCGCGCGGTACGGTGGTTCCACCCGTGCCACCCCGGTCCCCTCGTGTCTGCGCGGTCCGGGCTCCTGCGCGCGCCAGCGGAAGACGATCCGGCTCGGCTGCGCGACCCTCGTGGTGTACTCGATCAGCAGAGCCTCGGCCCGAAGATCGGTCGGCGTGGGCTGCGCGGTCTGGGGCGGGGGGAGCGGGGGCGCGCCGCAGGCACCCGCCAGGAGACCTCCGAGAAGGATCCCTACCCCGGGCAGCCGCGTTCCGGTACTTTCGGCTGTCATGCCTTCCAAACCCGCTGTCATGCCTTCCAAACCGGCCTTTCTTGTGTCCGATGTGCACCTTGGCGCGGTTCCGCCCGACACCGAGGAAGCATTCCGGCGCTGGCTGCTCCACGTCAAGGAATCAGGCAGCCGTCTGATCATAAACGGCGATCTCTTCGACTTCTGGTTCGAGTACCGCCGGGTCGTGCTCGCCCGGCATGTGAGGGTGCTGGCCGCGCTCGCCGATCTGGTGGAGGGCGGCGTCCCGGTCCTGCTCATGGGCGGCAACCACGACTGGTGGGGGGGCAGCTATCTGCGAGACCACATCGGCGTGGAATTCCACCAGCAACCGGTCCGGATCGAGGTCGAGGGCGGGTCCTTGCTCCTCGCGCACGGGGACGGGCTGGGCTCGGGGGACCTGGCGTACCGGTGTCTGCGGCTCGTCCTGCGCAGCCCCTTCACACGGTGGCTGTTTCGCTGGATCCATCCCGACTTCGGCGCCTGGCTGGCCGACCGCGTTTCCGGCACCAGGAAGGAACTGCTGGCCGGTCCCGGGGTGCAGAACGAAGGGCGGTCGGACTTCCTGGCGGCCTGGGCGTCGGATGTGCTCGCCGGGGACGCGACGATCGACATCGTGGCCGCGGGACACGTGCACCAGCCGGTGGTGCAGGAGGTGTTTCCCGGTCGCTTCTACGTCAATTCCGGCGACTGGGTGGCGCACCGCAGCTACGTGACGATCACGGACTCGGGGGCGCCGGTGCTCCACGAGTGGGCGGGATAGCAGTCCGCGGATAGGCCCGCGTCGGCACCGGGAGGCTTCCCGCGGCCCGGCGCAGCGACCGGACGGACGGCGGACCATCACCATCTTCCCAACGGCACGCGAAAGGCGACTTCCACCGTCCCGGTCACGGGATCGCCCTCGACCGTCAGCGGTTCCGGAAAGTCCCGCAGGTGCGTCGATACGAAGGCGTCCACGCCGGAGAGGAGCAGGATGAAGACGCCCAGGGCGAACCAGTCCTCCCGCTGCTCCGCGCGGGCATCCACCAGACCGCGGTAGCGGATGATTTCGGGGTGGCGCTCGAGCTGGGCCTCGACACTCTCGGGCTCGACCCCTTCGCGGAGCAATCGGGCCGTGACCCGGTCCTCCCAAAGGGTGACCTGCCGGCGGGCGGCACCGAGGCGACGGTGGCTCTTGTAGATCATCCAGCCGGTCAGAGACTCCCACCCGAAGTAGAACGCGCCGCGCGTGGTCGAACCGGTGGCCACATGACCCCATCCCGGGATGATCGCGCCGCGCAGGAACGCCCCCGGCGGCGACAGGCCGGCCGGCACCGAATCCGCGGCGGGCACGCTGTCCGGCACCGCGTCCGCGGCGGTGACCTGGGCCTGCGCCGAGCCCGCGGATGCGGCGAGCAGCCACAGGGCGGCGGCACAGAGGGAGGCCCCGGTGGAGACGCGCCGGAAGGGGCTCGCCCACGCGCTGCTACGCATGTGCCGGCACCATCACGGGCAACACCCGCGGCACGACGTTCACCCGGAGTTCCCGGGCTGGTTCCGGCGACAGTTCCCCATCCATCTCGAACCAGACCGGTTCGCCGTCGGTGCGGCCCAACCGGGCTTCCTCGATTCGGCACATCGTCAGCGGCTCCAAACCGGCGTGGGTCCCCCGGATGACCCTGGGCACGAGCGCCATGATCCGAAACAGGTTCATGGCCGGCACATGCAAGAGGTCCAGTTTTCCGTCCGACGCGCGCGCAGCCGGGTTGACCTTGAATCCGCCGCCCATCGACGGGCCGACCGTAATGACCGAGAGCGTGGTCCGGCCCAGCAGGGTGCGCCCTCCGCGGCCGACATCGATGCGAACCTCCGGCGCGCGATACGTCGCCAGCGCGTACAGGAGGGCCACCAGGTACTGGGCCAGCCCCCGCAGCCGCGCGAAGCGGGCACGGCAGCGCAGCACGTCGACGTCCACCCCGACACCGAGCACGTTCACGAAAACGCGTTCCCCACTGTCCCAACGCACGCGTCCCACGTCGAAGTGCTTCACCGCGCCCTGCTCGAGGACACGCGCCACCGCGGCGGCACTCCGCTCCGCGCCCACCATCCGGAAGAAGTCGTTGCCGGTCCCCGCCGGGAATACGCACACCGGCGGCAACTCTCCCGGTCCCCCGCCAAGCAGACCCCCCACCACCTCGTGCACGGTGCCGTCACCCCCGACCACCACGACCCCCGGCACGCCGGCCCCACGCGCCTCGGCCGCGAGTTCGGCCGCGTGCCCCGGACACTCGGTGTAGCGCGCCTCGCAGGGGAGCGAACGCGCGTCCAGCTCCTCCAGCAGCTCCAGCGCCGCCCGGCGCCCGCGCCCCCCCGCCGCGGCCGGATTGATGATCACGCGGACCGGTTTCGTATTCATTGGAGGAAGATAAGGGAAACGGGCGCGGTGGCGGGGGCGTGTGGGAATCGAACCCACCCACCCGGGTCTTAGCCGGGCACACTGGTTTTGAAGACCAGACGGAACACCAGTCCCGATCCGCCCCCCCGTTGCAACACCGGCCGCCTCGGCGTACGGCAGCCGCAAGAGCCCCGCCGGGGGCTACCCCCTCCCCCCCCCCCCCCCCCCCCCCGGCGGGGCGGGGGGGGGGGGGTGGGGGTGGGAGGAAAGAAAAAAACAACACGAACCCCCCGCTTCCCCCCGGGTAATCCTCTATACCCAGG
>JAPOOQ010000156.1 GCA_026713345.1 Gemmatimonadota bacterium
AGCGAGAATGTAGTGTTCACAGCCCAGTTGTCCGTACCGATCGTCTCTACGGAGACTTCGCTCCAGTAGGAAGCACCCTCCGAGTTCTGGACGGCCGCGGCGTAGTTGGAGATCGCCTGCACCGTTGACGCCGGCAGGTCGTCACGATCCCTGTAGCGCTCGTGAATCCCCGCGAAGTTCTCCTGGTGCCAAGCGAACAGGCTGTCGCCGTTGCTCGATCCCAACGCTTGCATCTCGAGCGAGCGGAGACGGCTCCATCCGTCCAGTGAATCGGGGTAGAGTTCCATGGCGCGCCGAAGCGCCTCCAACGACGCAAGCACGTTCCGGTCTTCGAACTCGTCGGCCCGCCTCAGCAGCCCGTGGTAGAGGGGCGTTCCATCCGCCTCGCGAACCAGCAGATCGAAGAGACTGCCGCCATTCGTGTCGAGGCGCTCGCCTGCTGCGTCTTCCACGACGAAGGCGGCGTAGACGGCCGATTCAGGCAGGGTGAACCGGGTGGTGAAGGTGCCGCCGGATCCGCGCCTCATGCTGGGGATTGTGAGCAGTCTCTTGTCGTCAGCGGTCGTCCGGTACGTGCCGCGTAGAACAAGTTCGGATTCGTCCGCAAGGGCGGCGACCGGAGAATAGCGGACGGTGACCTCGGAGCCCGCCACCGGGGTTTCAGGGGAGAAGCGAAGTCCGCTTTCCCGTGCGCAGGAGAGCACCGGGAGGACGGCAAGCATCATGCCGATGCACAGCAGAGTCGGTGAACGATGGCTGACCATGTTGGGGTTCCGTTCCTTTGTGAGGCGACTCGGGGACAAGGCTGACAGTCCGGAAAGAAGCGTCCTTCAGGATAGTGGCTCGCTATCGGAGAAAGGTTGCTCCCCCACGTCGTACCAGTCCAGCGCCCGGTCCGGAATCCCGTCGGCATCGTCCGGGCCGACCTGCCGCTCGACCAGAACCACCAGAGTCGAGCCCAGCAGGTCGAAGGCCATGAGGCGGTCCTTGACCCGCACCGATCCGATGTATTCGGCATTCTCGTACACGTCCAGGTAGGACCATTCGTGTGTGTCGCGCTGCGTGGCGATCCAGTAGCGGTTGGCGGCGTCGACCAACTGTTGTTCCGCGCCCAGAGAGTAGGACTTGGGCTTGGCCCGATAGTCTTCCAGCCTCTGGTCGACGAACGAACGGAAGGTGCCGTCCGAACTCCTTTGGAGAACCCTAGCCGCTACTGCGGGACCTATACTCCCTTGCCCAACCAACATCCTTTCTTCGAACCTTGCCACGTCCCGTTCGTCCGGGAATTCCGTCGGCGCACGGAGCACCGTGGCGTCGCCGGTGTTGCCGACGAAGATCAGATGACCCTCGCAGGCCTCGAAGACCCATCCCTCCGCCCGGTCGGGGATGCCCCAGAAGCCTTCCCCACACGCGACACCCCAGGGCCCGATCGGCGACGCTTCCTCCCGCACCACCTCCCCGGAGGCGAGGTTCACGTCGTACCGGATCATTAGCGAACCGGGGATCCAGCCCCGCCACAACACACCCGTGAGGACTGTGTCGAACGACCGGAGGGGATGCAGGAACGGCACCCGCACCTCCGATACGTAAGCACCCGATGGCTCGAAGACCGTGAAGCGGGCCAGCGCCCCGTCATAGACCCCAACCGTGCCCTCCTCGCCGCGCACGAGGTCGAGGTTGCCAGGGTTGTCAGAGTCGCCAAACTCGCCGGGACCCTCCCCCTCTCGGCCGAAGACTCCCTCAACGGCGCCCTCCGTGTCCACGCAGCGGACCCTGGTCTCGTAGGAATCGACTACGCACGCGATGCGCTCGTCGGCGAGCAGCGTGACCAGGTCGCTCTCGCTCAGCGGCACATCGGCGGTGCCGATTAACCGGGGCGTGAAAATGGCCTCGTCGACAGGGGCTTCATCCTGACTGCAGGCGCCGGCGAGGGCCAGGAGTGCTGCGACGGCGGTGATCGAAGTCGGCTTCATGGGACTGATGTTACGGCGCTGACTGGAGCTTGCACAATTTCGGCATGGCTCTCCGATTCCTGCACCAATCCCCGCACCTCCACCCGCTGCACATCCAGCTCATCCCACGCTCTCACCAGCGCCCAGTCGGGCCCGATGTCCAGCAAAGAGGTACGCGGAGGCAGGACCAGCGTACGAACCCACCTGCCGTCCTCGTCGAACGCCAGCCACTCGCTCCGCTCTCCCGGGCGGGTGTAGTCGTGTACCCAAAGGACTCCGTCGTCCCCGACCAGGAGTCTGTGGTACGCGGGAAACTCGTCGGGCACGACCTCGCTCTGCCATTCCCAGGTCCCCTCGAACCGCGCGCGCCAGTTGGGACCGCCGTTCTCGCGATAGAGCTCCTCCAGGTCATCCCGGTATCGTTCGACATCCTCACTCGTGACGGCCAGATCCGGCCCCTCCCAGCGAATCCGGCGGATCGTGTTGCCCGTCCAGTCGATCAGCTCGACCTCGTAGTCATCGCCGGTGCCGAGCCAGATTCCGTCGTTGGTCGCTGCCAGCGTCACATCATGCGTCCAGATTCTGCCGGGCATGGCATTGCCGCCGCCCAGAGCCCTCTGTTCGCGCCCGGGAATCTTCTCGCGCAGCATCGTCGCCTCCGTGTCTCCCGGTTCAGCGGCGCCCAGCGACAGGAGCACGCGAAAGATCTCCCCTGGCTCGACCCCATCCTCTCCGAAGCCGAAACTGCTTCCGGTGAAGGCCACGCGCCCGTTCGGGGCGCACACGAAGTCGCGCAGCGGCAGTTCATTGTACACGAAGCGGTAGTCGTTCAGGAGATTCCCCTTCGTGTCGTACTCGTGAACCCGCGTGCTCCACATGTCATACAAGACGATCGACTCCTCGTTTGCGCACCCCTCCGCGATCTTGACGAACTCGAACTCTCCCGGCCCCTCGCCCGCACGACCGCGGCTCCACAGGTGCTCCCCGTCGGCGCTGAACCGCTGGAACCGCAAGTTCTGCTGGTCGGACACGACCACGCTGCCGTCGGCGAGCCGGGCGCCGGCGTTGATCTGGCCGAAGAGGTGCTCTTCCGGCCCATCGACCCTCCCGACCGATAGGAGCGGTTCGGCGGAAAGGCGGACTTCGGTGGCTGGCCTCGTCTGGGGCGGCTGGGCGCGAGAGGGATGGGGTGCGGCGGCGAGCGCCAGAGCCGGAATGGCGGCTGCGTGAAACCAGCGATGGGGCTTCATGTGATGGTCCTCCCGGGGTTGGTGGGAACCGTGATGGTCGTCCCCGGGGCTGTGGACAATCGGAGGTGGGCGAAGGGTTGCTTGACGAGGATGGCCGCCAGCCGCGAACCGAGGCCAGGAGCAGCATCTTTGGGTTGCCCGGGCCAACCCAACGGATCGGGGCTTCGTGACGACTATAGGACAGAGAGCGTCGAGTCCCCTACCCGCCCAGCAACTCGTACACAACGACACTCTCCACATCCACGTCGTCCAGCTCCACCCCCAGCACGAGCCCCCCGGCCACATCGAGAATGCGGAACCTGGGCGGGGCCTCCACGGTGCCCAGCCATTCGCCGTCGGGCGCAATAACGATGTAGGGCGGCGCGCTCTTGAGCTCACCGCCGGCCCGGTAGGAAGGCAGCCACACCCTGCCCGCCGCGTCGGCGAACGGGGAACCGAAGAGGGGCAACGGCCGGCCGATGCCGGCATGATAGGCGGCCATGTTCTGCCGGGTGGCCTCCGCGAGCCTGTCATCGGAGAGTTCGGGGTCGTGCATGCGAATCCCCGTGCGGAGCACGGCCTCGATGGGCCCCAGCAACTCCTCGGTCAGGAGAGTCGGCTCGGCCCGCCACCGGACGATCTGCGTGACGGTCCCGTCTTGCAAACGCCAGGTGACCTCCGGCCGGTCGGACCTGGTGTGGACGAACTGCCCGGTGGCGACCGTGACTTCGCCAACCGCCTCGATCGGGTCCCAATCCATCCCCGAGGGAATGGGCGGCTTGAAGTCGTACGCCGCGACCGTGTCGATGGCGCCGGTCTCCATGTCGAACCGGGCCATGTGCCCGGAGACCCAATCAGTCTCAGTTCCCATCCGGCGCGTAGTCGTGGCCAGCAGCAGGGCGCCGGATGGACCGACTCCGACGACGCCGACGCCGATGAACCGCCGCAGGTCGGTGGTGCTCGCGACCGAACCGCCGGCGAAGATAGTGACGCGGCCCAGCAAGGGGTCCGCCGCCAGGACGCCGTCCCCCCCGAGTACGAACATGGCGTCGACGTAGCTCACTTCCCCCGGTCCCTCTCCGTCCGTGGCGAGCACCTCGTACGCTGCGCCGTCACGTGCGATCACGACCAGTTCGCTGGCCCACTCGTCTGAAACGACCGCGCTGCCGTCCGGGAAGAGGCGGCCCACGCCGATCCCCTGAAAGGCGTAGTCGCCGGGGTTGGCGCCGTGTCGGTACCGCGGCTCTGTGGACAAGCGGAAGGCGGGTTCCGGAGCCGGCGTCTCCTCATAGGTGACGATTCGTACGCCCGCGCTGTCCTCGACCTGGAACGGTGCATCGGCGGTCGCAGGCGCGTCGTCGGCGCACGCGGCGGCCAGGGCGGCGGCCAGGATGCAGCTGAGCATTCTGATCATGTCTCTCTGCACTGTGGACATTCGTCGGGGATGGATGGAGTGGCTTAACATACGACGGAGTGGGCGAGGCTTTCGTTCCGCGACCTCGACCTCTGAGGCCGCTACCGCACCTCGGCCGGCACCCTCATGACCACGATCGTGGGCACATCCAAACTCGTCTCGCTCCACGAACGCGACCAGACCAGTCCGGTCCGAATGCCATCGGCATCCCCGGCTCACCCGATCGGCTGGAACATCTTCACTTGAACGGCGACATGTCCAGATCCTCGTCGTCAAAGTAGGCGATTCGATTCGGGATGGATGTAATGATCACCCAATGAAGCGCCGGGGGCAGACGATCCGGCACGTACCGCACCGCGAAGTACATCAGGATCGACTCCGCGATGTCTTCTCTCTGTGGGTAGTCGCGGGCGTATTCGGAAATGTAGACGCCGTCCGCAGCCTGCGCGGCCTGCCAATCGGCGGAGTCGGCGTACAGCATGTCGAGCGACATATGCGCTGCTTCATGCAAAAGGACTTCCTCGATGAACCCGCGGCGGAGGGCGAATGCGGTGCCATTGTCCTCCGTGTGAATCAGCAGGCCGCCGTTGGGAGAGCTTCCTCCGAACAGCCCCTCGCCCGCGTTGATCTCCACTTCCCGGAAGTTGGATAGCAACGCCGCCGGCAGCCTCCCGATCGCCGGCCCGAACCTGTCGACTTCCGTGCGCGCGGCCTCCCTGCTGCCGAACTCCGGATTCACCTGGAACTCCACCTCCCGTTCGCCGAACTGCGCGTCAAACAGATACGCGTTGACATTGATCCAGCTGCGCACGCGTCTGTCGAACACCAGCCGGATCCCGCGGCCCGCATAGGTAACCGTCCCGAAGGACGTGGGATCTGAAGGGGTGATGATGTCGGGTATGATCCATGGAGTTCCATCGAACGGTGGCGTGCCGGTGTGTTCAAGCACGAAGTCCAGCGTGCGGTCCGCATCCACTGCTATGTCGGCGGATTGTCCCAGGTAGCTGGGTTCGCCCCTGACCGTTACCCGCACCCGCCCCCGGACATTGGGAAACCGATACCCGCCGTCGGCACCGGTAATAGTGGGTTCGCCCGTGCCTTCCAGCCGCACCGTCACGCCGGGGACCACCATGCCCTCCAGTCGACCATCGCTCACCGTACCCGAAAGGGCGAAACCGGGCAGCTCGGTCGGGCCGTCGGTGCAGGAGGCCCACACCAGGCAGGCCAGAGCGGCGGACACGAAAAGTATTGGCTGGCGCGGCCTCATGATTCCTTCATTGGACGTCCTATTGCCGCCGCCGCGGTTGGAACCTCAGGAGCCGGGTTTCGTCGACGGACTCGTCTCCCAGAAAGAAAATCGTTTCCGCGTCCGCCCCGACCAGGCGACCGGGTGGCGAAGTGTAGATGTTCCGCAGATTCAGCTGGTCATCATACTCGGCGAGCAGGGACACGCCGTTTTCCCCGGAACTCCCATACTGTCTGTACAGGCTGCCGCTGGCATACGCAGCACCCCCGCTGAGGGTCGCCTGCTGGATCCATGCGCGCGTTGCTGCATCCATGGCCGCCGGCTCGTCGCGCGGTAGCAACTGCGACCACTGAGGCGGTTCCGACGCCTGCGTGCACATGTGAGCGCCGGTTTCGGAGAACAGATGAACGGCTGGCGTCACAGCAAGGCCCAGAGCCACCGAGCCGCTCGGTAGGGCGACCCCCCACACGCGGTCGACAATCATTCCGGTTTCGAAGAGGAGTTGATCCGCGGGGAAGAACGATTCGGACACGGATCCATCCAGAGAATAGATCCTGGCCAAGTCGTTGCCGCCGTCCAGCCCGCCGACCAGACCACCAATGAGAAAAGTGGAATCATCAATGGCTACCACGGCTCGAGGGTCAAATTGCTCCCGAAGCTGGAAAGTGTTCAGCACCACGCCCGCCGAGTCGAAGAGGGTGGTAAGCACTCTACCGCCGTCGAGCGCCACGATCCGGTCGTCTGAGAGAAAGACAGCGTCGAAGAGAGCCGTGAACTCTCCAGGACCCTCGCCCTCGCGACCGATGACCCGAATGATGCGCCCATCCCGGTCCGCAAGCTTCAGATCACCGCTGCGGTTGTCTGTCACGAGAAGGTGACCCGACGGCGAAACGCTCAGTGCCCGGACGGACAACACGGGACTGGGGTCGGAGGTGCGAAACACCAGGGGTTGGAGCGGGGCGAAGGCGTCAGCGAAGTCCCGTGTGACGACGTCCACGGGATGGGGGTCGCACTGAAGGCCGGAGGCGGGTTGGTGACCTTGGTCGCAACTGAACGCGAGAAAGGCGAGGGCCAGCAGAGCCAGGTACCCGGCCACAGCGCGGCGAGACGACTGAATGTCGGGCACTGGTGTCCTCCATCCGAGACATGCGGCCGAAAACGATGGTTGAAGGTAGGCGATACTCGGTCAGATGTCACACTCCAGGCTTCTGGGAGAACGGGGGGCGATACGTGATCCGAATATGTAAACCGGGCCCGCACTCGTCGGGGTCGAGCCTACCCGGTCACTCCCGCACAATCCGGTACCGCACCACCCGCTGCACATCGAGTTCGCCCCGGGTCACGGCCCAGACGTAGTCGCCATCGAAGACCGGGTTGATCGACGCCATGAAGTCCGCGGGCGCGTTGACGGCGCCGAGGTAGGTTCCATTCGGCTCGAAGACATCGAAGCGCACCCTCTCGCCGATTGAGGGGTCCGAGGCGTCCCCGAGGCCGGTCAGCTCCACCCAGATCCGTCCGTCCCTTCCGCTGTGCAGCCTCTTGAACACCGGCTTGGTTTCCGGAATCGGCGGTCCGTTCCACTCCCAGTCCGGATCCACGTAGCGGAGATCCTCCGTGATCAAGGCGCGGTGGTGATCCCGCTCGGCGGGGGCCACGGGAATCGGATCGACGGCGCGCTCGATCCGGATGACGCGGTCTTCGATTTGCAGATCGATGCGGTAGTCGCTGGAGACTCCCCTCACGATCCCTCCTTGCGGGTGGCCCGCCCACAGGGCCTCCGGACTGAAGGGCAACGGCTCCGTTCGAAGGCCCATGCCTCCCGACGGGGTTGTGAATGTGGCGCTGAGTTCGGCCTGGTCGAAATCGGCCGCCGGGCTCGGGAGGGTGTCGAGATGCGTTCCATCCGGTCCGTGGACGATGATGACGCCCGCCAACATGTCATAGGCGGGCGAGGAAAGGGCGAAGTGCCGGGTATAGGTTCGGCCGGCGGAGTCGGTCCAGAGGCGATTTGGTCCGGAGGGGTAGTAGTCACGCAGCGGCCAAGCGTCCCGTTCGTTGGCTCCCGGGCCGAAGAGGTTGATCCGCCCGTTGCGCTGGTCCGACACGACGAGACGGCCATCGGGCAGGAAGGCGATTCGATCGGCGAAGGCCAGCTCCCCCGGTCCCTCGCCACGGCGCGCCAACCTCCCGACGTAGTCGCCGAGGGCGTCGTATTGGCGGATCTCCTGCGCCTGCCAGTCGAGCACGTAGACGTTGTGGTCGTCGTCGACCGCAATCGATGCGACGGCGCCGAAGAGGTATTCCTCCGGCCCGTCGACCTCGCCGATCGACACTTCGGGCACGAGGGTGGCGTCCGCCCCCCACACGCTCCCCGAGATCGTGCGCACAACGATGGTATCGCCGATCGTGTCGGTGACGACGTCCGGCTGGGCGCCCGAAGGGGTGTCCGGCGCGCAGGCGACTGCCGCCAGGGATAGTGCGGCGACGCATGCGGCCGGGGCGGGGCGGCTTGCGCGGCTGGTGGGGATCCGCGGAGTCTCCGTCATGTGCACCTCCCGGTCTGCGGGCACCCGATTGGCGCCTCAAGCAACCCTATAACCACGTCAATGTCTCCGTAACGTCATGGGAACGTTACATTGATGTCAAGAGAACATTGCAAGATGTCATGTCCTCTTTACTTCAGATTATCCGAAGCGGCGCTCTGCGTTGCACGGACCACCGATTCAGGAGTGCCAGCATGACCGCGACCCGTCTCGCCACCGCCACACTCGTTGCCCTGGTCGCCCTGACCTGCGACATCACGGAGGTTGAAGGGCCCCCGGCCGACAACCCGGACGCCGAGACTGAGCTGACGCCCCGGGATCGGATGCAGGATCTCATCGACCAGCTCAACGACCTGGAACAGAAGCTCCTGGAAATGCTGGTCGCCTACCAGGATGTGCCGATGTCCCGGTACGACGACCGGGGAGCTGACGAGAACTCTGAAGGCGAAACGACCGAGAGCCGCGCCGAAACGGCCCCGGCGATCACCCAACTCGCACCCCAAACCATCGTGGAAAGCGATTCCCCCGGCCGGGCCGACCTGGTCCTCGCCGACGAGCCGCTGGTGCGGGTCGGACTGCTCGACGGCCCCGACGAATTCCTCTTCGGCAACATCACCGGCGCCGTCCGCCTCGAGGACGGGAGCGTCGTCATCGCGGACGAGTCGATTCCCGAGGTTCGAATGTTCGACGCGGGCGGGCGGCACGTGTGGACCAGCGGGCGCGACGGCGAGGGGCCGGGCGAATACAAGGGACTCTGGTTGCTGCGGGGCTGCCTGGGAGCAACGATCACGG
>JAPOOQ010000157.1 GCA_026713345.1 Gemmatimonadota bacterium
ACCAGCGCGCGGCCTGCGACAAGTCGATGGCGGTCGTATCCGATTCCGACGCGAGTCTCGGGCGGCTCAACGCCGAGGGATGGGGGCGGGTTCACGGCTTTCTTCTTCCAAGTAGGGGTTGGCGGCGCGGGGGGGTGGGGGGGGGGGGGGGGGGGGGGGTGGCCGCCGCGCCGTATCCGAGGCCGATCCCGGGGGTGCCCCGGGAGCGCAACCTCAGCGGGATCAGCTTCGCGGTGGCGAATGTGACGGGGATGCTGGCGAGGGTGCTGGAGGGGCACGAGGGCCCGGTGACACGTGAGGTGTGTCTGGGGGCATTGCGAGGTCACCTCGAGGACTCCATGCGCTGACCTGCAAGTTCGTCATGGCCGGTTCGTACCCGCACGGAATGGCAGGAACTCGTGTGCAAGTCCGGTCAGACCGAGCCCGGTGGCTGTCGCGTGAGCCTTGGCGGCCAGTTCGGGCCGCGGCGCGCCACTCCTGCGAGCCAGCCGCACGACTTCGAGAGCCAGGCGAAGCCATGCCATCGGGCGAGTGCCTCCGTTTGCGGCGACGGCTCTCTCGAGCAGGGCCAGGGCGTACCTTGCGTCGCCCCTGCGCGACGCCAGGCGTGAATGGAAGACGATCAGGTCCGATGGCGCGTTTTCGAGTGAATCGGGCAGGGGGGTCCGCTGCTCGACTTCACTGGCCAGAGCGAACTTCCCCGACTCGAGCAGGAGGTTGCCTTCGAGTCCGTCGAGCGCCGAGACCATCCGACGGGGGATGGACGGCGGTGAGGAATCGCCTCCGGGCGCGCCGGCCACAATCTCAAGGCCCTTCCGAAGCGAGACCCGGGCTGCGTCGATATCGCCCTGCGCGATCGCCAGGTTGCCCCGCACCAGGGCCTCCAGCGTCCGAATCTCCGGACAGTCCATGTGCACGACCGTGGTTGCGGCTTCCGCCAGAGTCGCTTCAGCGGTCTCATGGTCACCGGTTTTGGTCTGCCAGTCGGTAAGGTGCAGGAGGGCCAGAGCGAATGCGCCGGTGTTACCGGCTTCGGCATGGGCCTTCCTCACCTCGTTCAGCGTATTCCAGCCTTCCTCGGTGCCGAGCCGGCCCACGCTGGCCAACGCGACCACCAGTCGCTGCAGCGCCACCGCGAGTTCGTCCGGCTGCGCGGCCTCACGCGCAGCCTCGACGGCCTGGCGACCCAAACGCACGGCGGCCTCGGGTTCACTCCTGGATGCGACCGTGGAGAGCGCAGCGCATACACGCGACTGGGCGGCCGGATGGGACATGGGCGCGAGCTCACCGATGCGCGCCTGTAGCTCAAGAACCGCTGCGTTATCGCCAACCCTGTCGAGCAGCTGAACGGTCGCGTCCAGAACGGCGGCGCGCAGACACTCACCCTTCGGTCCGGATGCTTCCCTTTCGATCGCTGCGAACTCGGCGAGCGTTGGGGCGGTGCCGGCGATGCCCAAACGGTGCCGGGCCTCGGCGGCGATCAGCCGCAGTTCTCCCGTCTCGATTTCGATGAGTCCGCCTGGGTCGCGAAGCAACTCCTCCGCGCGGCGCAGAGCGGCGTCCAGTCGGCGGCACTGCTTGTTCAGCCTCGCAAGCTTGAGGGCGGCGGTCCTGCGCCGCACGCCGTTGCTCGCGTCGTATGCCAATGTGAGGAACAACAGCCGCGTGCGGACATCCGAGCCCGCCGCGCGCTTCACCGCCGTGGTCGCGTACTCGTAGGCGATGTCGTGTTTCCCCGCCCGGTAGTAGTGCAAGGCGATACGGTCGGAACATCCATGGCCGTCGCTGTTGTGCAGCAGCTCGGCAACCCGTGTGTGCAGCAGCGAGCGCCGGGCCGGACTGAGCTTCTCATAGAGGGCGACGCCGAAGATCCGGTACCGAAGCCCGATGCCTGGGTCGGTCCAGTCCAGCAGCCCACTGGCGTAAAGCTCCTCCACAGCGTCGACGCATTCCTCACGGGTGATGTCCGTGAGACGGATTACCTCCGGCAGGGTGACCGTGGTCCCCAGAACGCAGAGGCACGACGCCACGGCCTTCGAGTGGTGCGAGAGGGAACGCATGCGCCGATCAAGTGCCCGGTGGGCGGATAACGGCGCGGACGGCTGCTCGCGGCAAATGTACTGCGGGGCATCGGTCGGCCAGGTCGCCGCCAGGTCTACGAGA
>JAPOOQ010000158.1 GCA_026713345.1 Gemmatimonadota bacterium
GCCGCGTTCTCGGAAGTCGTCGTCGTAGGCAATGACCACGGGGATCGACCGGCTCCGTCCGTTGGTGAGGTGGGCGTCCATGATGTCGAGATTCTCGTCCCTGGAAAGGACGCGCAGATCGACGCTCGGCAGCTCGTCCACGAGATGTGAGACGACCGGGAGGATGTTGACGGCGTCCCCGCACCAGTCCTCGCTCAGCGCCAGAAGATGCCAGGTTCCGGGCACGGTCCCGTCCGTCACAGCGCCCGCGGGGAGTTGCACTCGCTGATAGACGCCCCGCCAGAGTTCCTCGTTCTTTTGGACAGTTTCGAGATAGTCGGGGAAGGTGAGGGCGGATTCGAATCTGTCGCGCATCGGGTGGGGTCCCGTCGGGGAATGGGTTTGTGATAACTGAAGTGATAACGGGCGTTCGGTGGTCACTGCACGGGATCGACGGGTGGCGGCCTCTTGCCCCGCGGCTTGATTCCCGTCCGCAGCAGGCCTTCCTGCGCCGCCGACGCCACCAGTTCGCCATCGCGGGTATGGAAAGTTCCCCTCCCGAACCCGCGTGCGCCATGGGCAACCGGACTCTGGATCCGGTAGAGGAGCCACTCGTCGGCGCGGAAGGGGCGATGGAACCACAGCGAATGGTCCAGCGAGGCCGCCATCAGGTCCTTGTCGCGCACGGTCCGGCCGTGCGGCTGCAGCGCAGTCGACAGGATCCCGTAGTCGGACGCGTACGCGAGGGCGGCCTGGTGGTGCACCGGATTGTCGCCCAGCGCTTCGGTCGCCCGGAGCCAGATGTGGCGGACGGCGGGGCGGCGGGTGCGGTCGAAGGGGACGTAGGGCTCGACCGGCCGGAATTCGAGAGGGCGGTCCTGGGTGAGGACGGTCCGCAGCTCCTCCGGGATACGGTCCGACTGGTCCCGCAGGATTTCCAGTTCGGAGGGCAGGCCTTCCGGGGGTGCCACCGGGGGCATGCCGGACTGGTGCGACGGCCCCGACTCGGTCCGGTGGAAGGAAGCCGACAGCGTGAAGATCGCGCGGCCGTGCTGGATCGCGGTCACGCGCCGGGTGGTGAAGCTCCTCCCGTCACGAGTCCGGTCGACGAAGTAGACCACAGGCGTGCTCAGGTCCCCTTCGAGGATGAAGTAGCCGTGCAGCGAGTGCGCCTCCCGGTCTTCCTCCGGGATCGTGCGGCGCGCCGCCACCAGCGCCTGGGCCAGCACCTGTCCGCCGAAGATCCGCCCCGAGCCGATATCGCGGTTCTCGCCGCGGTAGATGTTCCGCTCGATCGGTTCGAGGTCGAGCAGCGCGATGAGGGATTCGGTCAGGTCGGGCATGGGTGGGGGGTATCATCAGTGGAAGGAGTGACCGTTCATTCAAAGCTAACGGGGCCGCGGATGAAGGAGTTGGCCGCCAAGACCAACCTGCCATTCGCCTTTCGCGTTCCGCCGACAGGTACGAAGTTCACGCTCATGAACCTGGAGTGACCTGACACCGGCAGCTTGACCCATGACCCATACACCACAAAAGAGAAGCGTGGCCCGATTGATCGCCTGGCCCATCCTCGCGATTGCGGTGATGGCGGTGACACCCGGCGACCCCCCCGACCCCGCCCCCGACCCCGACGTCGTCGAACTCACCGCCGTCCAGGTCCACGAGGACCTCCTCGCGTCCAGATACACCGTCACGGAGCTCACCCGGGCCTTCCTGGACCGGATCGCGCGGTACGAGGACCACTACAACGCCTTCATCTCCATGAACCCGGAGGTGATGCAAATTGCGGCAGCACTTGATGCAGAACGCGCCACCACGGGGCCGCGCGGGCCGCTCCACGGCGTTCCGGTCGTCATCAAGGACAACCTCGACTACGGCGGGCTGGTGACGACGGCCGGTTTCGACGGCTTCAGCGCCGCGACGGGGGGCGTGGACATGGTCCCCGGGGACGACGCGGTGGTGGTGGAGCGGCTCAGGGCGGCGGGCGCAATCATCCTCGGCAAGACCAACATGCCGGACTTCGCGGGGCACGGGACCCGCACCCGCAGCAGCGTGGCCGGTGAGACGCTCAACCCGTACGCGGTGGACCGGGTGCCCGGGGGTTCGAGCGGGGGGACCGCGACCGCCGTGAACGCGAGCTTCGCCGTCCTGGGGCTTGGGGCAACGGAGGACCGGCGGGTCGATCCAGAACCGCCGGCGGCGGCGCAGCGCTGGTGGGGTCAAGCCCACATTCGGCCTTCGTCCCCCCTGCGAAGGGGTCCGTCGCCGCCCATCGGGACCGCGACCCGAGCTGACCCGCGACGCGCAGCTTTCGCACCGGACGTCGTCGGCCCGCTCGCCCGCACCGTGCGAGACGCGGCGCTGACCCTGGATGTCATCGCGGGCCCGAGCCCCGAGGACTTCGCTTCCTACGCCGGCGCGGACCACATCCCCGAACAGGGCTTCGCCGCCGGGCTCACCACCACGGCGCTGGCAGGGAAGCGCTTCGGGCTCGTCGGTGCGGGTTGGCGCACATCGTTCCTTCCCCTCGCGCCCGAGACCGACGCGCTGTAC
>JAPOOQ010000159.1 GCA_026713345.1 Gemmatimonadota bacterium
GGCGGCATCGAGATCCAGTCCTCTGGTGAAGGGGCGCCGGCCCGTCGCGACGAACACCTCATCGACTGCGACCGGATCTCCCCCATTGATCTCCACCACCTTGTGGCTCCCATCGTTCCGGACAGCGCTGACGGCGGCCCCCGTGCGCACCTCGATACCCTCCTCGGCGAGCAGGCGCTGCATGAACACGGCCACGTGGGGATCCTCCTTGATGAGGATGGTGGGGGCCATCTCCAGAAGCGTGACACGTGACCCGAGCCGGGCGAAGACCTGCGCGAATTCGGTCCCGATGGGCCCCCCGCCCAGGATCGCGATCGACTCCGGCAGCTCGTTCTCGTCAAAGACAGTCTCGTAGGTCCAGTAGCCGGTCTCCCGCAGGCCGGGGATGGGGGGGATGGCAGGTACCGCTCCGGTTGCGATGATGAAGCGTTTCGAGCGGATCGTTCCCACGCCGTCCACCTCCACCGTGGACGGATCGGTGAAGCGGGCGGCTCCGAAGTGCACGGCAACACCCATCTTGCGGAACCGCTCGGGGTCGTCGTGGTGGGCGACGGTGGCGCGGGCCGACCTCATCCGCTCCATCACCGCCCGGAAGTCGTGGGTCTGCCCGGTGGGATGCAGCCCGAGGGAATGCGCTCCGTTCATCTGGTGCGCCAGGCGGCCCGAAGCGATCAGCGCCTTGGACGGCACGCAGCCGGTCCAGAGGCAGTCGCCCCCGAGGGCGGTCTTCTCGACGATCGCCGCGTCCAGGCCCATGTAGGCGGCCCCCGCGGCGGAAACCAGTCCTCCCGTGCCGCCTCCGATGGCGACCAGATCGTAGGTGCTGTTCATGGATTCAGTGGCTGTGTTGGCGCCTCGGGAATCGCCCCGGGCACTCCGATTTGAAGGTTGGCCGATTCTGCCATGGAATCGCCCCTTGATAACGATACCTTGATCGTGTCGTTCATGATCCCGGGTTCCATCGGCAGCGGCCCCGGCAGGGCTGAACAGCTTGACTTCGGCCTGTTTCGTGTTATCTTCGGTTTATGTTCGCCGGAGTGCCAGGGACCGAGGAGCTGCAGGCGGCGCGCCGCGCACGCCCGGTCGATCCGGAACGGTAACGCAATCACCCCAACCGCAAAGGAACAGGCCCGAAGATGCCCAGCAAGCAGCAGACCCGCACCACCGGCAGAGAGAAGGAACAACGCACCAAGGCGCTGAACACGGCCCTGACCCAGATCGAGAGGTCGTACGGGAAGGGCGCCATCATGCGCATGGGCTCCGACCAGTCCCACCTCAAGATCAGAAGCATCTCCACTGGAGCGATCAACCTCGATGCGGTGATCGGTGTCGGCGGAGTGCCCCGGGGACGGATGAGCGAGATCTTCGGCCCCGAGTCGTCGGGGAAGACGACGCTCTGTCTCCACGTCATTGCCAACGCCCAGCGCGAAGGGGGCATCGCCGCCTTCATCGACGCCGAGCACGCGCTCGACATCCACTACGCGAAGAAGCTCGGCATCAATGTGGACGACCTCCTGGTCGCGCAGCCGGACACGGGTGAACAAGCGCTGGAGATCGCCGAGGTGCTGATCCGCAGCAACGCGGTCGACGTGATCGTCATCGATTCGGTGGCCGCGCTGGTGCCGCGGGCGGAGATCGAGGGAGAGATGGGCGACTCGCACGTCGGTCTGCAGGCCCGTCTCATGAGCCAGGCGCTGCGGAAGCTCACGGGCGCCGTCAACCGGTCGAACGCGGCCGTCATCTTCACCAACCAGATCCGCGAGAAGATCGGCGTCATGTTCGGCAGTCCCGAGACGACCTCCGGCGGCCGGGCGCTCAAGTTCTACGCCTCGCTGCGCTTGGACATCAGGCGGATCGGAGCGCTGAAGGACGGTCCCGAGATCATCGGCAACCGGACCCGCGTGAAGGTCGTGAAGAACAAGTGCGCACCTCCCTTCAAGCAGGCCGAATTCGACATCCTGTACGCCAGGGGGATCAGCCACACCGGCTTGCTGATTGACATCGGGGTCGACAAGGGGATTGTCGAGAAGTCCGGTTCGTGGTTCTCCTACGGCGACCTCCGGCTCGGCCAGGGCAAGGAGAACGTCCGGACCTTCCTGGAGGAGAATCCGGACATCGCAAACGAGATCGAGACGCGCCTGCTGGTCGCGCTCGGCATCCGGGAACCGGAGGAACGGGCGGATGAGGGCAAACAGACGACGGGTGGCCCCGCCGTGAAGGTGGTGTGACGGTTGGCAGGCCGTGGAATAGGTCCCCGCTGCATTCGGCCGGCGATGCATCCGGGCTGGTCCCGGCGTTCGCGTGCCGAAGATTCACGGACGGGCCGGCCGAGCCGGAGGAAGCTTCAGCGCGGGGCGACCACTCGTGGGCGTAGCGGGCGCGGTTGGGCTAACTTCCGGTAGTCGGCCGACCGCCGGAAGCCCCGTCCAACCCCTCGCACTCACAGCCGCACTGCAATGAAATCCGCCGAAATCCGCCGGAGGTTCCTGGAGTACTTCGAATCCCGGGGGCACGAGGTCCGCCCGAGTTCGTCCCTTGTGCCGGGCAGCGACCCGACGCTCCTCTTCACCAACGCCGGGATGGTCCAGTTCAAGGGGGCTTTTCTGGGGCTGGAAGAGTTGCCGTACGACCGTGCGGTGACCTCGCAGAAGTGCGTGCGGGCCGGGGGCAAGCACAACGACCTCGAGGAGGTGGGCCGCACCGCGAGGCACCACACCTTCTTCGAGATGCTGGGCAACTTCTCCTTCGGCGACTACTTCAAGCGCGAGGCGATCGGGTACGGGTGGGAGTTCCTCACGGTCGAAATGGGCCTTGATCCGGACCGGCTGTTCGTGACCGTGCACTACAGCGACGACGAGGCTGCCGGGCTGTGGACGGAGGTGGCGGGGGTCGCGCCGGAGCGGATCTACCGGCTCGGCGACAAGGACAACTTCTGGCAGATGGCCGACACCGGGCCGTGCGGCCCCTGCTCGGAGGTGCACTACGACATGCGGCCGGAGGCGGAGCGGGGTACGGTCCCCGAGAAGGAGGAATTCGAGGCGAAGGGAGAAGCGGGGGAGTTCCTGGAGCTGTGGAACCTGGTGTTCATGCAGTTCGACCGGGACGAAACGGGGGAGCAGACGCCGTTGCCGGCGCCGAGCATCGACACCGGGCTCGGGCTGGAGAGGCTGGCGGCGGTGATGCAGGGGGTGGAGAGCAACTATCACACGGATCTGTTTGTGCCGCTGCTGGAGCGGGTGGCGGAGGTGGTCGGTCGTCCGTACGAGGCGGCCGGGGAGGAGGGCGTTTCGTATCGCGTGCTGGCTGACCATGCGCGGGCGGTGGCTTTCCTCCTGGGCGACGGGGTGTTTCCGTCGAACGAAGGGCGCGGGTACGTGCTCAGGCGGATCCTGCGGCGGGGGGTGCGGCACGCGTGGCTGCTGGGGCGGCGGGAGCCGACGCTGGTGGACGTGGCGGCTCGGGTGATCGACGAGATGGAGGGGGCATATCCGGATCTGGCCGCCCAGCGCGAGACGATTGTGTCCAATGTGCGCGGCGAGGAGGAGCGCTTCCTGGCCACGATTGAAGGGGGCATGGAGAGGCTGGACGAGATTGCCCCGCGGGTGGCCGCAGGGGAATCGCCCGAGCCCATTTCAGGGGATGAGGTGTTCCGGTTGTATGACACCTTCGGGTTTCCGCCCGATCTGACCCGGATTGTGGCCGGTGAGCGGGGGTATGATCTGGACATGGAGGGGTTCGAGAAGGCGTTGGAAGGGCAAAGGGAGAGGTCGCGGGGATTCAACAGTCGCGTGGGGGCAACGTTCTCACGTCAGGTCACTCTCGGCCCCTGCCCAACGCCTCCCTGGCGAATGGCTCCCGATGCACCGGCCCAGCGCTTCGTCGGCCACGATGGTCTCGACGCGGAGACCACGGTGATTGACTGTTGCGAGGGGGACGGACAATTGAGCCTCATCCTTCAACACCGGCCCTTCTACCTCGAAGCCGGCGGCCAGGTCTCCGACAAGGGCTGCATCCTGGCCGACGGTTGGCGCATGGATGTCTCCCAGGTCATCCGCGACGGCGACCATGTCATCCTCCGCGGCCACCCCACCGGTGACTTCCCCGGCGAAGCCGTCCTCGGTACCACCGTCACGGCCGAGGTCGATGTCCCCTTCCGTCGCGACACCGAACGCAACCACACGGGCACTCACCTCCTGCACGCAGCCCTGCGCTCCGTGCTTGGCGACCATGTGGTCCAGCGCGGCTCCCTGGTTGCCCCCGACCGGCTCCGCTTCGACTTCTCCCACACGTCCCCCATGACGCGGGACGAGATCGACGCGGTCGAGGGGATGGTCAACGAGGGGATCTGGGTCAATCATCCCGTTCTCACGGAGAATCGGTCCTTCGACGAAGCCGTCGAGGCCGGCGCGATGGCCCTCTTCGGCGAGAAGTACGGCCACGAGGTAAGGGTCGTGGAGGTCCCGGGGGTAAGCATGGAACTCTGCGGAGGCACTCACGTCCGCCGCACAGGCGAAATCGGGATGTTCAAGATCACCTCCGAGACGGGGGTGGGCGGTGGCGTCCGCCGGATCGAGGCGCTGACAGGGCGGAAGGCCTTCGAGTACCTGGCCGGGTACAAGGACCGCGTCGAGGGACTGGCGGTCTCCGTCAAGGCGCAGCCCGCCAACGTGGAGCGCCGGGTCGGGGAACTCCTCGCCGAGAAGGCCGCGCTGGAGGAGCTGGTGGACGACCTGCAGCGTCAGGGAGGGGGCGGCGCCGAGGTGCTGGCGGAATTACAGGTCGAAGTCAACGGAACGCGCCTGACCTACCGGGGGGTGCGAATGAAGGCCCGCGGCCCCCAGGACGTGAGGAACTGGGGGGACCGATTCCGGAACTCGTCCGGGGCGGGGGTCGCCGTCGTGGCCGCCGAGATGCCGGGCGACAGGCACGTCCTCTTCGCCTTCGCGACCGAAAGCGCGATCGCCGCGGGTGTTCGTGCCGACGAGGTCGTGCGCGAGGTGGCCGCCATGGTGGGGGGCAGGGGAGGGGGCAGACCCCACATGGCACAGGCGGGGGTCGCCGATCCGGCGGGGCTCGGGGATGCGGTCCGTCGCGGCGCCGAGATTCTCGCGGGCCGGGGCGGTCGATCGTGACCATCGGCGAGTGGATCGACGGACGGGTGCGCCCCGTCCCGGTCGAGTTCCGGCCGCATCTTTCAGTCGGTGGGCCAGTCTCGCCGGACGGCCTTCTGGCGGCTGCCGAACGGAAGTTCACCGACTGCGCTGTCGACAGTCCGCGCGACCGCGGGGCCGCCTTCTCGCTCCTCGCCGCGGACGCCTGCGTGACCTACGCGTGTACGCTGGCCATGACGGAGGATGCGGACGCTTCGACGCTCAGGGGAGCGGCGCGTCGGGTTGCACACGGTTGGTGGGATAGTCTGCCATGACCAGGAGTTTTGCGGACTTCCACAGTCACCTCGTA
>JAPOOQ010000160.1 GCA_026713345.1 Gemmatimonadota bacterium
AAGCGGTCGCCTTCGTCGCCGTTTGCGAATGTGAGCGGGTCGCCGGCGGGGGCGTACCGCATGAGGCCGGCGTTCCAGGTATGTGCGTAGACCGCCCCGCGAGAGCTGCTCGCGCCCGGAGCGCCCACAAGGAGGCGGTCGCCGGAGGCCGCGAGGGCCGTCCCGAAGTTGGCGTTCGATGCGGCCGCCGACTCGAGGACGCCGGCCATCTCCCAGCTGCCGTCGACGAGGTTGTAGTGATAGACGCGTCCGGTCCGTTCCTGGTCCGAGCCGTCGCCGTTCCAGTTGGGTGCGGCGACCAGCAGCCCGTGCTGGGTAAAGGCCATGACGGCGCCGAAGCCGTCGCCGGCCGTGCCGTCGTCGCGTTGAAGCTGGCCGCTGCGCATCCACTGCCCGCTGGTGCCGCGCTGGTAGACGTGAACGACTCCCTGGGGCGCCTCTTCCTGCTGCGCTCCGGGGCGGCCGCGTGGGCCCGCGGCAGCGCCGGTGACTCCGACCAGCAACCAGTCTCCGTCAGCGGCAAGGCCGAGGCCGAAGTCGGTTCCGCAGAATCCGTCCCATCTGCAGTCCGGCTCCAGTCCCGTGATATCGTCCCCTTCGACCATGCCCGTGGCCCGCCATGCGCCAGCCCCACTGCGTTCGAAGACGTGAATGGGGCCGCCCCGCTGCCCGATGAACAGCGTGTTGCCGGACTTGGCGAGCAGGGTGCCGAAGCCGTCGGCGCGCTCGGCGTCGGGGGCCCGCAGCACGGCGGACTCGCGCCACTCACCACCGGCCTTGCGGTAGACATAGACTGCGCCGGGGCGGAAGCTGGTCGTGGGTTCGGTGATGAGGATTTCACCCTCATCGATCACCACGGAGTGCCCAAAGGCACCGGATTGGGCAGCCAGCGGCGAGGCGGCGGCGACAATGGGAAGAGCTGCGAGGGCAGCCAGAATGCGGGCGGCAGAGACGCGTACCATCGGTTTCTCCTTCGGTTGGCGAATGACTTCCGGTCCGAGCGTAGCGCCCGGGACGGGGTGCGCGCAAGCGCCAGATATGACAAGGCCCCGAAGGATCACCTCCGGGGCCCCGGCGTCGTGACAACGCAACTCCCGCGGCAGGACTCGAACCTGCGACCCGACGGTTAACAGCCGTCTGCTCTACCAGCTGAGCTACGCGGGAATGGAAGTGCGGCCAACGAAAATCGCACGGGCGCGGAGGTGCGTCAATGGCGAGTCTTGCTCAGAGCGAGCCGTGTCCCTACACGTTGAACCGCACGTACACGATATCCCCGTCGGCGACCACGTAGCCCTGGCCCTCCACCCGCAACCGCCCGGCGTCCTTCACCGCCTGCTCCGATCCGTACTCGGCGAAGACCTCATACGGGATGACCTCCGCCCGGATGAAGCCGCGCTCCAGGTCGCTGTGAATCCGTCCGGCGGCCTTGCGCGCCACCGTGCCCCGCCGGATCGGCCAGGCCCGTACATCCTCCGGCCCGACCGTAAGGAACGAGATCAGGTCCATCAACTCGTAGGTCGCACGAATGAAGCGATCCAGCGTCGCCTCCGACAGTCCCATCTCCGTCAGGAAATCCGCCTGCTCGGATGGGTCCAGGGTGGCGATCTCGGCCTCAACCTGGGCCGAAAGGACCATTGCCGCGCCCCCCATCCCGCAAACCCCGGCCTCAAGCTCCGCGTCGACGGGCCCGCCGGCGCGATCCTCGTCCACATTCACCGCGGCCAGCAGCGGAAGGTCGGTCAGGAGTCCGTATCCCTTCACGAATGCCCGGTGAAGTTCATCCGGGGACAGCAGCCGCAGTGGCGTCCCTTCCTCCAGCGCCGCCACGGCCGTCTCGAATGCACCAATTTCCTGCACATGTGCACGTTCCTTGCGCAACCGGTCCAGCCGGCGCTCCGCCACACCGAGATCCGAGAGCACACACTCGTCGTGAAACGCGCGCAGGTCGGCCAGCGGGTCGGGAGGCGCCTCCAACGCCGGGTTGACGAAATCACGCAGCACCAGGCAGATCGCCTCCCGGTCACGGATCTGCTGCAGCGCTCCGGGCGACAGCACACGCGCGCCGCCGCCATGCTCCCCCGGGACATCGCGCAGGTTGATCGTCGCGTGAGTGGTCCGCTTGGGCGAATAGATGCGTGAAAGGGAATCGACGCGGGGGTCGGGCACCCGCACCGTGCCCACGCGCACCTCGCCACCGAAGCCGACCGGCACGTCGAGTCCGGTCATGGCGTTGAAGAGGGTGGTCTTGCCGGAGCCACCGAAGCCCGCGAGGACGAACTTCATCGGCGGGCGGGGTTCCGGCTGGCTGCGGCCGGAGCGCCGCTGGCGGCCACGGCCCGCACGGCGCTAACCTCTTGGCTGAACGAAGACATGGAGTAACGTTGCACCGGAATCCCCCCCCGCGGCAACAGGCCCCCGGTCGCAACCGCCAGCCAGTCCCGACTTCGGCGCGCCAAAGGTCCCTGCAAATGACTAGAGTAGTGAAGAAGAAAGCCCCCGACGGCGACCATCTCCGCGCGCCCGGCCCGCTCCCCCCCCCCCCCCCCCCCCCCCCCCCCCGCGGCCCCGCCCCCCCCCGCCCCCCCCGCGGCCCCCGCCCCCCCGGCGATCCCGGCTGCCGCCACCGCCTTTCCCGGCGCGGCTTCCTGGCCACGAGCGCCACGGGACTGGCGGGCACGGCTCTCGCGGCTTGCAGCGGTGCGCCCGACGGCGCCCCGGAAGGTGGCGCAACCGGCGACCCGCCCACCCCGGCGAGCACCACCGCCGCCCAGACCACCCCACCCCCCACCCGCCCCACCGCCCCCGACGACGCGGCCTGGGCCCACGTGCGCGACCATTTCATCCTGGAGCCAGGCACCGCCTACATGAACAACGCGAGCCTGGGGATGCCCCCGGCCTCGGTGGCCGCGGCGGTGGCGGCCGGATACGAGGCCCTGTCCCGGGAACCGATCCGCGCCAAACACGACCTGGGCGATGCAATAGCGAACCGGGTCACCCCCCGCCTGGCCGCGCTCCTCGGCGCCGATCCCGGCGAGATCGTCCTGACGCGAAATGCGACGGAGGCGTTGCACGCCGCCGCGATCGGAACGCGGCTCGAGCCCGGCGACGAGGTGCTGATCACCAGCCAGGAACACCCTGCGGGGCGGCGGCCCTGGGAGTACCGGGAGACGCGCCACGGCGTCAGGGTCAACACCGTCTTCATCCCGAGCCCCTTCGAGAGCGAAGCACAGGTCGTCGACCTCGTCGAGGCGGCGCTCACCCCGGCGACGCGCGCGCTCGCCTTCTGCCACGTGACCCGCGGCGGCCACCTCTACCCCGTCGCGCGGCTCTGCTCCCTGGCGCGGGATCGCGGGATCGTGAGCCACGTGGACGGCGCGCAGGCGGTCGGCATGTTCCCGGTCGACCTGCACGCGCTGGGCTGCGACACCTACTCGGCGAGCCTGCACAAGTGGCTGCTGGGCCCGATGGGGACGGGGGTCTACTACGTGCGGGCGGGAGCGCGTGAACGGGTCGACTCCGCGTTCGCGCACGACGCCACTCCGGGAGCGCCCAACTACGGGCCGCCGGGGACCGCCGGGTTGCCGCTGCGCGCGGGTCTGGCCGCCTCGCTTGACTTCACCGACGCGCTCGGGATCGGGAACGTAGCCGCGAGGACGCGCCATCTCTCCGATCTGCTGAAGGAGAGGCTCGCGGCTCTCCCGGGCATGACCCCGCTGAGCGGGCCGGACCACGCGACCTCGTGCCCCGGATCCACCATCTTCGAGCTGGACGGCGTTGACGCGGTCGAGGCGGTGGCCATCCTGGCCGAACGCGCGAAGATTCACATCGACGAACACCAGCGCGACGGACACAACGCCATCCGCATCTCGACGCATGTGTACAACACGGTCGCCGAGATCGAACGGGTGGTGGAAGAACTGGACGCACTGCGGCCTTAGCTAGCCTCACCCCTATCAACCAAGGAGAAACTGGCGTCATGTCAGCCAATCGCAGATCCATCGCCCTTCGGCCTCTGATCGCCGTCCTGGCCCTCTCTGCTACCGCCTGCCAGATCGAGCCAATGCCGGCCGCGACCGACGCGCCCCCGCCGCCCGCGGCCGAGTACACCCTCGGCGCCGAGAACACCCACGCGCGCTGGAGCGCCACCATTCCACCGGTGCTGACCGTTCCTTCGGGCGCGGTGGTGGAAGTCCTCACCAAGGAGGCGTCCGACGGGCAGATCACGCCCGAAACGCGCGAGGCCGACCTCGCGAACGTCGACTTCGGTCTCATCCATCCATTGACAGGCCCGATCGCTGTTGAAGGCGCCGACCCTGGCGACATCCTCGCGGTGACGATCCACGAGGTCGAGGTCACCGGCTGGGGATGGGCCACAATCCTTCCCGGCTTCGGCTTCCTCGCCGACGAGTTCACCGAACCCTGGATCCGCGGCTTCGAGATGGAGCCCGGCGCGACCGAGGTCGCCTTCAACGACGACATCACGATCCCGCTCGCTCCCTTCCCCGGCGTGATGGGCGTCGCGCCCGCCACCGACTCCATGCTCGTCACGATTCCACCGCGCACGAACGGCGGCAACATGGACAACCGCTACCTCGGCCCCGGCACGACCGTGTACTTCCCGGTCCAGGTCGAGGGCGCCAACTTCTCGATCGGGGACACCCACGCTGTCCAGGGGGACGGCGAAGTGTCCGGTACCGCCATCGAAGCGCCCATGCGGGTCGTCTTCACCGTCGAAGTGATGGGCAACCCGCGCGGAATGGTCGAGCCCCAGTACGAAACCGACGACTACTACGCGGTCACCGGCTTCGGCACCACCATCGACGAAGCGGCCCGCAAGGCGACCCGGTACATGATCGACTACCTGGTCGCGGAACACGGGCTCACGCGCAACGAGGCGTATGTGCTCTGCTCGCTGGCGGGGGACTTGAAGATTTCCGAGACGGTGGACGTACCGCACATGCTGGTCAGCATGCATATGCCGAAGGGGATCTTCTGATTCTCGCTCCTCAGGGACGGCGCCGTGCCTGGCCCGAGTTTCCACGAGGTATACGTCGGCACGTCACATGTCGTATCTTGGGCTGCGACCGGGCCCCGGTTCCTCCAGGGTGACGACGAAATCAAGCCAGCGAGGAAGATGGCACGCAAGAGGGTTCGGAGGTGGCACATGAAGCCCGGAGGCATCTCGTGAACATAACCGACGCGGAGATCCGCCAGCGGTTGCGGCTGGGCGAGGACAGCGGCTGGGAGTTCAAACGGATCGAATTCAGTGGCGATCGGCCGACGAGCCCCCGGAAGGAAGACCTCGCCGATGAGATGGCTGCTTTCGCCAACGCGAACGGGGGCGTGCTTCTTTGCGGGGTTTCCGACGGCGGGCGGCTTCAGGGGATGTCTCCGGAGCAGATGGCCAAACTGGACCAAGTGTTGGTCGAAGTGAGCACCGCTGCCGTGGAGCCTTCCCTTCGCATCAACGTTCATCATCGAGAACTCGACGGAAGAGCCTTTGTACTCGTGGACGTGGCGAGGAGCGATTCGGTGCACGAGCGGGCCGGTCGCGCATTCATCCGGGTCGGCGCGACAAAACGCCGCCTCGGCGGTGACGAGCGTCCGCGGCTGGCGCAACGGCGCGCGCAGAGCCGTTACCTCTGGTTCGACCGACAGGTTGTTCCTCAGACGGGCTTCCACACCCTCAGCGAGCGCCTGTGGGAACCCCTGCTCAGCGCTGCGGGAGCGGACGACCCTCGCCGGGCTCTGATGAACCTCAGGCTCTTGGCGTCTGATGAAGCCGAAGTCGACCGGGCTACGGTCGCCGGCGTCCTGCTATGCACCAATTCGCCCCAGGAGTGGCTGCCGCAAGCAACTATCGTGGCGACCTCCTATCGCGGCAAGGACCGCGCCTCCGGCCAATTGGACACACAGGAGATTGAAGGGCCGCTCCCTGTCCAGATCGCCGATGCGGTGAAGTTTGTCGTGCGCAACATGCGCGTTTCGGCACGCAAGACACCTTCCCGCGAAGATGCGCCGCAGTACAGCAAGACCGCGGTCTTCGAGGCGGTGGTCAACGCTGTCGTCCACCGCGACTACTCGATGTCGTCCAGGCGGACCAGGCTATCAATGTTCAAGGATCGCCTGGAGATCGACTCGCCCGGCCAGCTTCCCAACGGGATGACAATAGACGGCATGGATTCGAGCCAGGCGACACGCAACGAGGTGCTCGCCTCCGTATTTGGACGAATTCCCGTTGGCGATGTTCCCGGGTCCCGGCATCGCCGATACATGATGGAACGGCGAGGGGACGGCGTCTCGATCATTCTCAAGGAGACCCGTGAGACCGCCGGTATCAGGCCGGAGTACAGCGTCATCGATGAATCGAATCTGGTCCTGACCATCCCGGCCGCCAGACTCGAACTCACACCGTCCGACGCCACGGTCACGGTGCACTCGAAGGGCGAACCGCTCGTCGGTGTCGATGTCCTGGCCCTGTTTCCGAACAAGACCTGGCAGCGGGAAACAACCGACGAAGCCGGTGAAGCGGAGTTCGATCTACACACCACGCACCTGCCGATGACCGTTTACGCCGCAGCGCCCGGATATACTGCCGGGCTGGCACGGGAGTGGACACCGCGCCAGGGGGGCCTGTTGCTGGAAATGGCCGGGCTCGCAGCCGGCGGCGCAGTCATTTTTCCGAACGCTACCGGACACGTTCCCGGACTGCGCGGACGACTGAACCCGAAACGTGATGCTTCGGACCGGACCTATCTCTACGCTGACAACGTTGCAATCGAGCAGGGAAGGCAGCAACCGGTCTCCTTTCGGTTGGGAAAGCCGTTGAGGCTCACGGACGCGTTTGGCGTCGAAATGTCGGTTACCATAGTCGACATCATCGGACGGTCGGCCCTCGTGGAGTACCGACCGTACGACATTGGAATTGACGACTAAGAGCGAGACGGTAGGGTAGCCCAATGAAGAAAAGCCAGGCCCTCGGCCTTATCCTCTGGAGGGCTGGAATCCTCTTCCTGGGAGGCTATTTCCTTTTCCTCGGGCTCCGCTTTGCTCTGCGCATCACCGACCCCATGCTCGAGGTCGGAGTCGCCCTGGTTCTCGCCGGCGGGCTCTTCGTCCTGGTTTCCGTCGTCCGGGAACAGATCGAGGATGCCCGCAAGGTAAGGAGCTATGAACAATGACCCGGCTGCTGCGCATCATCGGTTTTCTGCTCATGGGCTCCGGTGCCCTGGTCCTTCTTGTCTGGGCGATCCGGCCGCTGCGCGCGATCTGGCCGTGGCTGATTGGATTGCCCCTTGCCATTCAGATCGGAATTGGAGTGGCCGCGCTGGGACTGGTTATGGTCATGGGGTCGCTCATCGCGGAAAGAATCGAGGAGCGGGAGGCGGACCGGAAGCTTCTGGAGGATCGTCCCGAGTCCTCTCGTTTGGAGCAGTCGCAGTCTCGTAAGCCAATCACCGAAAGCCCAAGGAGCAGAAGATGATCGTTGTCAACACCGAGACCGTCCCGGGTCACCGCGTCGTGGAAGCGCTCGGCGTCGTTCGCGGTAGCACCATCCGTGCCAAGCACATCGGTACGGACATCATGGCCAGCCTGCGCAACATC
>JAPOOQ010000161.1 GCA_026713345.1 Gemmatimonadota bacterium
CAGGTCGCTGGGACCGAGGATGACGAAGAGACTCGATCGGGAGCTCCCGTCGAGGATCAGTTCGGGATTGATGCCTTCATCGACGACCGCGAGTGTCGGTACCCCCACTTCGGTGAGCGGGTCGAAGTCTCCCAGCGAACTGACCATCAGCGGCGGTCTCGCTCCATCCTGTGGCTGGCACCAGTCTTCGGCCACGTGACGCCTGTCATCTGGTACCACGAGCAACTGGATACCACCGGCAGTGACGAGAGATCGGACGGTGCGCCGGAGCCTGCGGCGGGATTGCATTGTCGCCGCGTCGGCCCCGACGATCACTCGCAGTCCCCACCTACCCTGCGCTGCGAGTCGATGGAGCCGGGGTGGGCTATGCGTACATTCTGCTTCGATTCCGCTGGGTCTGGGCGAGGGCGAAGACCATCGACCTCGGCCGTCTCGACGGCATCGGGCACATCCCCCACAACTCGGCAGACACATCGTCTGGAGCCCGGAGGGACTCGAGATCGAGTAGTTGCGTCCCACGAGTTCCCCCAGGCACCGTCGACCGGACAGGACTGTCCTGAGATTCTTCAGCCCTTTGCGCGACCCTTCGACCATCCGGGCTCGGACGTCTTCGGCTACCTCGTGCCAGAAGTCCGGCGACTGGTGGTCGCCGCGAAGGATGCGGACGGTCAGCCATCCACGGTCGTCGAGGGGTGGATCGGAGTCTGTCGGCAACCGGTCGAGACTGAAGTCCCAGGCGAGAGCGCCCGCGCGAGCCATGAGGCTGGCCGTGAACAGATTCCATCGCTCGTTGTAGTCGGTGTTCTGATCCAGGTTGCTCGGGACCGCTGTCAGAGGCACCCGGATCACGTCGGAGCCGAGCACATCGGCAGCTTGGACCATCGCGGTCCATCGGTCCCGCGCACGTTCCGCAGTCAGCACCGGTGGCGTCCCGATACCGCGTGCGACCTCCTCGTCCGGTTCTGTGCGGAGCACCAGGGAGATCATCGGCCGACCGTCGCGTCCGCCCCTCCCGACCTCTTGGTAGTAACGGTCGAGACTCTCGGGCACGCAGGCGTGGACGATTGTGCGGATGTCCGGAACGTCGAGGCCGAGCCCGAAGGCTGATGTCGCGAACACGAGATCGATAGTGGCGGGTCGCTCTGGTGAATCACGGAGATCGCGGAGGACGGCCTCCCGGTGCGATGTCGTCGAAGATCCGTCCACGACTGCGAAGCGGGTGAACCCGTGAGCCGACGCGAGCCGTCTGAGCCGCTTCGGGGTCAGGGTTCCCGGGCGCGCTGCCCGTTCATCGCGAAGAGTCGTATAGACGATGACGGGCCGCGGAAGGTGCCGCAGCGACTCGATGAGTCGGGCGTCTCTCTCATCCGCGGCGGTGGCGGGTGCGGCCCAGAAACTCGGCTCGGGCCGCACGACCGGTGCGCCGACGTGAAGGAACGGACCCGGTTGGCCGAAGAGGCCCTCAAGCAGGCACAGCGTGTCTTCGGTGATGGTGGCGCTCGCAAGCACCGTCTTGAATGCCTCATGGCCAGCGGCGCTCGCCTCGCGCAGCAGGTGAGTCCGCAACCCGGCCAGCGCGTGGAAGTGGGGACGGAAAGCGTCTCCCCAGGACGCGACGATGTGAGCCTCGTCGATCGCGAGGAGTCGGAGCCGACCGCCCGCCGCGGCAGAGGTGAGGGGCCGGGCGAGGGAGGTGACCAGCGCTTCAGGGTTCGTGAAGAGGATCGGCTGGCCCCCCGATCGCAGGCGAGCCAGGAAGTCAGACTTTTGATCCGACGTCAGCCCGCCGTGGTAGGCGGTCAGCAGGGCCTCCGGATGCTGGATCGCGTACCGCCGCTGCTGGTCGAGCGCGAGTGCAACCGTTGGAACCACAACGACCGAGACAGAACCGCTGGCCGAGGTGGTGACTGCGGGCGCGAGCATCGCCAGTGTCTTCCCGCCACCGGTCGGAAGATTGACGACGAGCGTGCTCCCAGGGCTCGCGATGAGCGCGCTCCGAACCGCCGCGCGCTGACCGGGCGTCCGATACGTCGTGAAGTCTCCGTCGATCAGCCTGAGGAACGGATCTCCGCGTACCGACTCGTCTCGCCTGACAACACGAAGATCCGA
>JAPOOQ010000162.1 GCA_026713345.1 Gemmatimonadota bacterium
GCAAGGTGGGCCAGGAGCACGAAGACCCCGTGTTCCTTGGAGGTACGGGCCGCGATCCGGTCCCATTCATCCAGGTTGCCCGGGAGCGGCGACGCCGGACCGAAGCCGCGCGCCGGGGATGCACACCCGCTCAGCAGCAGCTCCGCGCCGTCGAGCGCGAGGATCGAAGGGGTGAGGGAATGCCACAGATCCTCGCAGATGAGCATGCCCATGCGGCCGAAGCGGGTGTCGAAGGCGCGCACTTCGCGGCCCGGCTCCACGAAGCGTCCCTCTTCGAAGAGCCCGTAGGTCGGGAGGAATACCTTGCGGTGGACGTGGACAATCGCGTACCGGCCCTCGGCGGGCGTGAGGTAGGCCATGCCGTTGTAGACCCCCCGGCGGCCGCGCTCGTAGAACCCGAGCGCCACGTCGCAATGGCGGTCGGTAGGGGGTGCTCCCAGGGCCTCGACCAGTTCGTGCCGCGTAAGGGCCACCTCCCTCGCTGCGCCCTCCACGAAGTACCCGGACAGCACCGTCTCCGGAAAGACGGCCAGGTCGGCCCCGGCGGGGAGCGCATCGGTGACCGCCGCCACGTTGGCGCTCACATCTCCCTTGTTGGGCTTCAGCTGGCAGAGGGCGACTCGAAAGGAATGGCCGGTACCCATGGAGCGTATCCGAGTGGTCCTGGTCTGGAGACGATGGAAGTCGGGGGGTGGCCCCTGATGACGGACTTCGTTCCATTATCTGTCAGGTTCCGCAAATCCGAAAGAGCGATCACCGATGTCCAGAATACTCCGCTATATCTGTCTCAGCGCTGCCTTGGCTGTCCTGGCGGCCCCTCTCAGTGCCCAGAACCCGCGCACGGGCCGCAATGGACCGCCGAGCGTGGATACCGGGAGCGTAGGCGCCCGGATCTTCCTGCAGGCGCTCGACAGGATCGCCCGTCACCATGCTTCCGCCCCAGGGGACTCGGCGCTCTGGGAGCTCGCCATCGAGGGCCTGATCGGACAGCTTGACGATCCCTACGCCACCGTCTTCACGGAAGAGGAATACGGGCAGTTCACGGAGACCAACACCGGCAACTATGCCGGGATCGGCGTACAGATCTCCAACCTCGGTGCGCGCGTGACTGTCACGGCCGTATTCCGGGACACCCCCGCCGATGGCGTCGGGATGCTCGTGGGTGACGAGATTGTGTGGGTTGAAGGGCACGACTCCCGGGACTGGACGATCGACATGGCCCGGGATTCGATCCGTGGCGAGCCCGGCTCGATGGTCAACATCAGGGTGGAACGCGACGGCTACGCGGAACCCATCCCCTTCGCGATCAAGCGCGACAATGTGCACGTCCCCGCCCTGGCTTCGAGCTGGGCCGGGGAGGGGATCGCCCACTTCGGCATCGACCGGATCGCGCGCGGCGTGGCCGGCGAGCTGGACGTGGCACTCCGGGAGTACCGCGATGCCAACGCATTGATCATCGACCTGCGCGGCAACCCCGGCGGGCTCCTTGACGAGTCCCTGCAGGCGACCGACCTCTTCCTGGCCCCGAACCAGATCCTCACAAGCGTGTCCACCGCGGGCTCACCGGGTCCGGACGGGGATGTCCAGACGCAGGCCTGGAGTGCCCGGAGCCCGCCGCGCCTCCTGGAAACCCCCATCATCGTCATGGTGGACGGGTTCACGGCCTCCGCCGCCGAGATCATCTCGGGAGCGCTTCAGGATCACGATCGGGCGGTGGTGATCGGGGAGCGCACCTTCGGCAAGGGATCGGTGCAGACCGTGTATCCGCTGCCGGCCGGGCGCCAGCTGCGGATCACCACCGGATCCTGGTATACGCCGCTGGGCCGGTCGCTTCATCGCGTACGCCAAAGTGACGGCACCCCCATATCGGAAGAGGAAGAGGAGCTGGGCTGGGTGGAGACGGCGGGGGGAAGGCGGCTGCGGACCGGTGGGGGTGTCTTCCCGGATCTCGTGGTCGAGCAGGATCCGCCGAAGCCGGAAGAGCTGGCGCTCATCAATCACGCGAGCGAGGTGCAGGTTCCGATCGGCGTCATGGTGCGCGAGTACGCGCTGGAACTGGTCAAGAACGCTCGTAACGCCGGCGCTGTCGAGCTTCTTCCCTCTTCCGCATTCGACGGTTTGGCACGAAACCTGATCGAGCGGGGCATGGACGAGGAGATCGTTCAGAACCCGGTGGCCAGGGAGTACCTGGATCGCTGGACCCACCTTCGCTATCTCTACCGCGCCGACGAGCGCGAGATGAGCCTGGAGGTCCTGGCACAGGAGGACCGGGTGCTCGCCGAAGCCCTGCGGCTGGCCCGGGGAGCGCGCAACCGGGCCGAACTCCTGGCGCTGGTGGAAGCC
>JAPOOQ010000163.1 GCA_026713345.1 Gemmatimonadota bacterium
ACCTCCCATCGGCTGACCCTGGCAGCGAAGGCCACCAGCGGCTCGCTGCTCATCCTCCTCGGTGCCAACGGCTGCGAGAGAGATCTGGACATGCTTGAGCCGGCGCCCTTCCCGCCGGAGGCCGCCGTGTTCATCGACGGATTCGGCCCAGGGGTGCAGTACTCGGCTTTTGGGGGATCGAAGGTGGATGCGCTGGGGATCGAGCAGGACGACGTCTACGAGGGGACCGCCGCGCTCAGGTTTTCCGTTCCGGCTCCGTCGGATCCGGCGGGGAACTACGCCGGGGGCGTCTTCTATTCGGCCGGGCCGCGCGACCTGAGCCAGTTCGACGCGCTCACCTTCTGGGCCCGCTCGAGCACTGCCGCAACGCTCAACACGGTGGGGATTGGCAACGACAACACCGGAGCTTCCCTTTTCGACGCGACGATGGACAACGTGCCCCTGTCTACTCGCTGGACGAAGTTCGCGCTCCCGATCCCGCTGCCCGCGAAGCTGACGGAGGAGCGGGGGCTCTTCCTGGTCGCGGAGGGCTCGGAATACCCGGTGGGTTACGACATCTGGTTCGACAACGTGCAGTTCGAACGGCTCGGCACGATCATCAACCCGAGGCCCGAAATCGCCACCCAGTCGGTGAGCGGCGAGGTCGGCGGCAGTCTCTCGGTGGGCGGCACCCGCGTCACTTTCGATGTGAACGGCAGGGACCAGACGGTCGTCGCGGCTCCCGCCTACTTCACCTTCTCCTCGTCGAACAGCGGTGTGGCCTCGGTCGCGCCGGACGGCACCGTGCAGCTGGTGGGCCGGGGGACCGCCTCCATCACTGCGTCGCTGGGGCCGACCGCCGCGAGCGGTGAGGTCACGGTCAACGTGTCGGTGCCGCCGAACGCCCCGCCGCCGACCCCGGAGATACCCGCTGAGGACGTAATCTCGCTCTTCAGCGACGCCTACACGGACGTACACGTCGACACCTGGTCCGCCGTGTGGGACGTGGCGGATGTGGCGGACGTGCAGATCGGGGGGAACGCGGCCAAGAAGTACACCAACCTCGCGTATGCGGGGATCGAGTTCACCTCGCAGCCGGTCGACGCGTCGGCGATGACCGAGCTGCACATGGACCTGTGGACGAATGATGCGTCCGCCTTCCGCATCAAGCTGGTGGACTTCGGGGCCAACGGCGTCTTCGGTGGCGGCGACGACAGCGAGCACGAGATCACCCTCAACGAGGGCTCGATGCCCCCCATCACGACCGGCGAGTGGAACGTGCTTGAAATCCCGCTCACCGCCTTTGCCGGGCTGGCAAGCCGGGGGAACCTCGCTCAGATGATCATCTCGGGTTCGAGCCCGACCGTCTACCTCGACAACGTCTACTTCTACAAGACGGTGGCGCCCGAGCCCGCCGAACCCGCACCGACGCCGACGCACTCCGCCGACAAGGTCGTGTCGCTCTTCAGCGACGCCTACGACGACGCCACCGTCGACACATGGTCCGCTTCCTGGGACCAGGCCGACGTGGAGGACGTCGAGATCGGCGGAAACGTCACCAAGAAGTACTCCAACCTGGTCTTCGCGGGGATCGAGTTCACCTCCGCGCCCGTCGACGCCAGCGCGGCAACGCATTTCCACTTCGACCTCTGGACGCCGGACGCCACCTCGTCCCCCGCCGCCTTCCGGGTCAAGCTGGTGGACTTCGGGGCCGACGGCGGCTTCGGGGGGGATGACGACACCGAGCACGAAATCGCGCTGACCGACGGGTCGGACCCGCCGCTCGCGAGCGGTGAGTGGGTAAGCTACGATATTCCGTTCGAAGTTCTGGAGGGACTGACCGCCCGGGGCCACCTCGCGCAGATGATCATCTCGGGAGATCCCAACACGGTCTTCCTCGACAACATCTACTTCTATTCGGCCGTGCCCAGCGAGCCCCCCATGCCCGCGCCCACGCCGGCGGATTCCGCCCAGAACGTGATCTCGCTCTTCAGCGACGCCTATGACGACGCCACAGTGGACACGTGGTCCGCTTCCTGGGACCAGGCCGACCTGGAGGACGTGGAAATCAGCGGCAACGCCACGAAGAAGTACTCGAACCTGGTCTTCGCGGGGATCGAGTTTACCTCCAGCACCATCGACGCGGCCGAGATGACCCACTTTCGCATGGACTTCTGGACGCCCGACGCGACCGGGGATCCAGCCGCTTTCCGCATCAAGCTGGTCGACTTCGGGGCGGGCGGTGCCTTCGGGGGCGGTGACGACACGGAGCACGAGCTCACGCTTACCGCGGCGACGGACCCGGCGCTCGCCACCGGACAGTGGGTGAGCTTCGACATTCCGTTCTCGTCGTTCACGGGGCTGACGAACCGTGGGCACCTTGCGCAGTTGATCATTTCCGGCGACCCGAATACGGTGTTCATCGACAACGTCTATCTGCGCAAATGAGCGGTACCACCGCCCACTGAACGACCACAGGAGGCAGACGAACATGCGGTATGGCAAACAGACGCGTCCGGCGGTTGCGACCGACCGCGAGCTGGTCAGCACGGTCCTGGAACTCGTCTGGAAACGGCGGCAGATTTCGCGGGCCGAGATCGCGCGGCAAACGGGCCGGTCACGCTCGACCATCTCGGAAGTCGTCGGGCAGCTCCTCAAAACCGGGCCGGTCGCAGAGGTGGGGAGCGGCGAGAGCCGGGGCGGACGGCGCCCGATCCTGGTCGGGTTCCAGGACGACGCGGGGGTGATCCTCGGGGTGGACATCGGCGCGACGCACATCTCCGTGATCCTGACCGATCTCCGGGGGAACGTGCTCGCCTGGCGGGAGCGGCCGCACCCCGTGCGCAGGGATCCCAAGGGTGCCGATGCGCTGATCACGGGGCTGGGCGAGGCGTGTCTGCACGAGTGGAACGGCGACCGGGACCGTCTGATGGGGATCGGGGTCGCCGTGCCCAGCCCGGTTGACCCGGAGTCGCCCGATGTCGTGCTGGACCGAATCCTCCCGGCGTGGCGCGGTCACGGGATCCTCGACCGGCTCCGCAGCGTCTTCGACGCGCCCGTTTTCGTCGACAACGATGCCAACCTCGGTGCGGTCGCGGAGCACTGGTGGGGGGAAGCGGTGGGAATCGACGACTTCGTGTACCTGAAGGTCGCCACCGGTGTAGGGGCGGGATTGATGCTTGGGGGCGAGATCTACCGGGGCTCGACCGGGGTGGCGGGTGAAATCGGACACATCGCGATCGACCCCAACGGACCGCAGTGCGTGTGCGGCAACCGTGGCTGCCTGGCAACCTTCGTGGGGACGAGGCATCTGGTGGAGCGTGTTCGCGAACTGCTGCCGGAACACCCCCGCAGCATTCTCGCGGGGACGGATCCCGATATCGGAATGATCGAGGACGCCGCGCTCGCCGATGACGCCCTCGCGCTACGGGTTGTCAACGAGGCCGCGGTACATCTGGGAACCGTTATCGCAGGCGTCCTCAACCTGATGAACCCCGGCTCCGTCATCATCGGAGGCAGCCTCGCGCGTGCGGGCGACCGGCTCCTCACTCCACTGCGCGAAGCGGTGGCCAGCCGCACGCTCGTGGCATCGGCGGCGGCATCTGAGATACGCGCCAGCGAGCTGGGCGAGCGCGCCACGGCTCTTGGCGCCGCAACGCACGTGCTGGTCGCGGCGCTCGCCAATCCCCGTCTCTTCCCAGGAGTGAAAACGGCATGACCACCACGCGACGCCAATTCGGCAACCGCACGGGCCTACGCCTGGCCGCACTCGCGCTGCTCGTCATCCCCTTCCCGGGTTGCGACAGCCTTGGCGGTGAAGACGACCTCCAGTGGACCCTCGTCTGGAGCGACGAGTTCGACGGCCCGGCCGGCCAGCTCCCCAACTCCGCCAACTGGGCCTTCGACATCGGTACCGACTGGGGCAACAACCAGCTGGAGTACGACACCGACCGCCCCGAGAACGTGTCCCTGGACGGCAACGGCAACCTGGCGATCACGGCCCGGGAAGAATCCTACATGGGCAGCGCCTACACCTCGGGGCGCATCAAGACGCAAGGGCTCTTCGAACAGGCGTACGGACGCTTTGAGGCCCGCATTCAGCTTCCCACCGGCCAGGGTCTCTGGCCCGCCTTCTGGATGCTCGGCAACGACATCGACACGGTCGGATGGCCACAGTGCGGCGAGATCGACATCATGGAGTACCGGGGGCAGGAGCCGAGTGTCCTGATCGGGACCATCCACGGCCCGGGCTACTCGGCGAGCGCCGGTGTGACCGGCCGCTACTCCCTCACCGGCGACCGCTTCGACACCGGCTTCCACGAGTTCGCGATCGAGTGGACCGAGGCGGGCATCGTCTGGTTCGTGGATGGTCAGCGATATCACTCCGTGGACCGGGGCGACCCGAGCGGCGAATGGGTCTTCGACCATCAGTTCTTCATCCTCCTGAACGTGGCCGTTGGTGGCGGCTTCGTCGGGCCCCCCGACGCGTCCACGACCTTTCCGCAGTCCATGCTCGTCGACTGGGTGCGCGTCTACACGAGCGACTGACCCGTGAGCCATCAGACCGCCCCCGAAGACCGCATTTCATTCCCGCACAAGGTCGTCTACGGGATCGGCGGGTTTGTCAACAACCTGCTGGCCTCGGCGATTGGCGGAATGGCGATTATTCTCACGCTGGCCCTGGGCGTCAGTCCCGCGCTGGTCGGCCTCCTGGGGCTCTTTCCCCGCATCTTCGATGCAATCACCGACCCGCTTGTGGGGTTTATTTCGGACAACACGCGGTCGCGCTGGGGACGCCGGCGACCCTTCATCTTCGTCGGAGCCATCTTCACCGGCATCGTGTTCGCCCTGCTCTGGCAGATTCCGGCCCCGGCACAATTCCGCCTCAAGCTCGTGGACTACGGTGCGGACGGCGTCTACAGCGGCGTCCATGCCGTCCAGGAGGAGACCGAGGCGGTGGGGGTTGCGCAGGCAGTGTCCGGATTCATGGGCACCGCCCAGCGCATGGACGATGTCGAGCATGAAGTCGTCATCACTCCGCCCACCCTCGTCACGGGCCAGTGGGTCGGCATCGATGTCCCACTGGCGAGCTTCGA
>JAPOOQ010000164.1 GCA_026713345.1 Gemmatimonadota bacterium
AACGGGGGACGGACGCCGTGCACAGACACGAGATGGCCATGAAGGCGAAGCTCCTCGACGGATTCGCCACCGTGCCCGGGCTCCGGATTCTGTCGCCCCCGGCACCCGGCGGGGTTCCCGTGGTAACGGTGAAGGCCGAGGCCATGGACGCTGCTACGCTGGCGGGCCGCCTGGACCGGGAGCACGACGTACAGACAAGGTCCGGGCTCCACTGCGCCCCCGAAGTGCACAGGATTCTCGGCACTCTGGAGGAGGGCGCGGTGAGGTTCTCGCTGGGGTGGGCGTCGACCGCCGAGGATGTCGAGACCGCGGTGGAGGCCGTCGACGCGGTGTTGCGGCCCACTGCGGTAGCGGTCGTTTGAAGCCGCTCAGGCTCTTCTTTGCCCTGTGGCCCCCGGAGGACGTGCGGCAGCGGCTGTGGGGATCACTCGCGCCGCTGCGCCGTGCGCGGCCCGGAGTGCGCTGGGTTCCGCCGGAGCGCTACCACGTCACGCTCCGGTTCCTGGGTGACACTTCCGCCGCCCTGCTGCCGTCCCTGAAGCTCGCGGCGGACGCCCTCGGAGGGCACGGAGCGTTCCGCGTGAACTTCACCGGGCCGGGGGTGTTTCCGCCGCGCGGGGCCCCGCGGGTGTACTGGGTCGGGATCACCCCCGGGCCTCTCCCCCGCATGCGAAAGAGCCTGGACGCGGCGCTCGCGCGAGAGGGGATCGCGCCCGAACGGCGTTCGTTCAAGCCCCATCTCACCGTGGGAAGGGCGCGGCCCGGAGACGGTGCCAGGAGGGGAGCCGGGGTTGGTGACGGCGGGTCGGCCGAAGCGTTGGAAGAGAGCTTCACGGTCGATGCGCTGCATCTGGTCCGGAGCGAACTGTTCCCCGACGGGCCCCGGTATGCGAACATTCACAAGGTGGTCCTTTCGGGATGTCAGGAGTGACCGAGCGATGGGCAAGGCAGTGAAGAGGTTCGTGACCCGGCTTGCGGTGGCCGTGTTGATCGTGCTCGCGGCCTATGCGGGCTGGAAGGGGGGTGACGCGGTCTTCCCGCGCCTGGAGACGGCCCTGGGGATCGGGAATGGGGGGGAACCCGTCGCACCCGACCTGGTGACCCCCGAAGCCGCGGACCTCGCTCGAGAGAGAATCGAGGCCTTCCGGGAGTCGGAGGATGCCCTCGAACTCCGGCTCAAGCCTTTCGAAGTGTCGTCTCTCCTGCGGTATGCGCTGCCTGGCGTGCTTCCCAGGGGCGTGGTGGAGCCGACAGTGAACATGGAGGGCGACAGGATCGAGCTCGTGGCCGGAGTGATGCCGTCGGAACTGCCCGAGCTGCCCGATCTCGGGGGGATCACCGGGGCCATCGTCCCCGACACCGTGTCGGTGTCGGCAAGCGGTTCGCTGATTCCGTTCGGGGAACAGGGCTCGATGCTGCTGGTCAGGGAGATCGTCGTGGGCGGCATTCCCATACCCTCGAGCGCATTCCCGGAAATCCTGGCGGCCCTGGGGCGTAAGGACGAACAGGGGCTGCCGGCGTCGGCCATCCGCGCGCCGGCATTCAAGGAGATCAAGAGCGCCTATATCGAGGGCGGCGAACTCGTTCTGGTTCGCGCGTAGCAGTCCGCATGGCAAGAATCCTCATCATGGACGACGACGAGTCGGTGGCGGGCGCGCTCCGGCAGCTCTTCGAATACGAAGGGCACCGAGTCCACGTCTGCACCAACGGTCCGAGCGGGCTGATCGACTATCCGGACTTCAAGCCCGACGTGACCTTCCTCGACGTGAAGATGCCGCAGATGGACGGCCTGGAGGTTCTGGAACGGGTCCGCCACGAGGATCCCCGCGCGGTCGTGATCATGATCTCCGGCCACGGAACCATAGGCACGGCGGTGACGGCCACCCGCAATGGCGCCTTCGACTTTCTGGAGAAGCCGCTCGACACCGACCGGCTTCTCGTCACACTGCGCAACGGACTCGTGTTCCGCGGGCTTTCGGACAGCGTCGAACGCCTTCAGAACCAGATCGAGATCCGCCACAACATTGTGGGTGCGTCGCCGGCGATCCGGAAGGTGCTCAAGGAGATCGAAACGGTCGGGATCACCGACGCGCGCGTGCTCATCGTGGGTGAAAACGGAACCGGCAAGGAGCTCACCGCGCGCGCGCTGCCCCGCCGCTCGACACGGGCGGGCCAGCCCTTCGTCGAGGTCAACTGCGCCGCCATACCGTCGGAGCTGATCGAGTCGGAGCTGTTCGGCCACGTCAAGGGATCGTTCACCGGAGCCGTGTCCGACCGCACGGGGAAGTTCGAGCAAGCCACCGGGGGAACCCTGTTTCTCGACGAGATCGGGGACATGTCCCTGGTGACCCAGGCCAAGGTCCTGCGCGCTCTGCAGGGGGGCGACATAACCCGGGTCGGCGGCAACCGGTCGATCTCGGTGGACGTGCGGGTCATCTCGGCGACCAACAAGGACCTGCACGAGGAGATCGACAGGGGCAACTTCCGCGAGGATCTCCTGCACCGCCTTAACATGGTGACCATCCGGGTGCCTCCGCTCCGGGAGCGCAGGGAGGACATCCCGATGCTGGTCGCGCACTTCGGAGAGCTCGCGCCGAAGCGTTTCGGCGTCCCCTACAAGCGTTTCAGCGACGAGGCGATCGAGACCCTGGCGGCCGCCGACTGGCCCGGCAACGTGCGCCAGTTGAAGAATGCGGTCGTACGCCTCATGATACTGAGCGCGGATGACGTGGTGGAGCGTCGCGACGTGGCGCAACTGGTCTCGTCCGACGGAGCCGGACCCGGAATCCCGGGGGACATGATGGCCCTGGAGACGCTGAGCGAGTTCAAGGAGGCCGCGGAAAAGGCATACATCGAGTTGAAGTTGCGGGAGCAGGACTGGAACGTGTCCCAGGCTGCGAGGCGGATGGGAATGCCACGTTCGAACCTCTACAAGAAGATAGAGCGGCATGGACTGGTGCGGAGCTAGCGCGACCAATCCCGGAGAGGAGAGGAGAGACGGATGACTATGCCCCCGTTGTCGGATCAGGCCGACGGCTCGCTCGGACAGTACCTCAGGGAGATTGCCAGGTATCCGCTCATCGACCGCGATGAAGAGGCGCGTCTCGCGAGGGGCATCCGCCGCGGCGAGGAGGAGGCCCTGGACAAGCTTGTCAGGTCGAATCTGCGGTTCGTCGTGTCGGTGTCCAAGAAGTACCGGAACCAGGGCGTTCCGCTCTCCGACCTCATCAACGAGGGGAATGTGGGCCTGATCAAGGCGGCGCGCCGCTTCGACGAGACGAAGGGCATCAAGTTCATCAGCTATGCGGTGTGGTGGGTTCGGCAGGCGATCCTGCAGGCCCTCGCGGAACAGAGCCGGATCGTCCGGGTTCCGTTGAACCGGGCGGGGTTGCTGTACCGCGTCAGCAAGCAGAAGTCGATCCTCGTTCAGGAGCTGGGCAGGGAGCCGACTGCTGCCGAAATCGCCGGTTCTCTGGGGTCTGACCCCGAGGAGGTGGAGGAGACGCTGGCGATCGCACGTTCACACCTTTCGCTCGACGCCCCCATGGTGCCGGGCGAGGATAGCTGTCTCATGGACTGTCTGCCTGACGATCTGTCCCCCGGCCCCGACGAGGAAGCCTTCGAGCGGGCGATGACCGACACCCTGAACGCCGCTCTCGACACGCTGGAGGTTCGCGAAGCCATGGTGCTCCGCCGCTACTTCGGACTCGGCGACGAGGCTCCGATGTCCCTGGAGGAAATCGGCAGGGATCTGGGAATCACGAGGGAGCGCGTGCGCCAAATCAAGGAGAAGGCGCTGGAGCGACTGAGACATCGTTCCAGGGCCCGGTATCTGGTGACCTTCACGGGGTAGGGGGACGCGCGCCGGGGCGTGGCTTGCGGTCGTTGACACTCGTGTGCCGAATCGGTATCATTTAATGCTGTAGATCATTTTCAGGAGCCGTTCTTTGCCCACCTGTGGCGCGGAGGCGGCTTCGTTTCGCGGACGAGGAATTGCGTGACCAGGACCATCACTCCTAGGAAAGAGGACATCCACCGCGCGTGGTGGGTGGTTGACGCCGATGGCAAGCCGCTCGGCCGGCTCGCCACCGAGGTCGCCCGGATCCTGCGGGGGAAGCACAAGGCCATCTACACGCCCCATCTGGACACCGGCGACCATGTGATCGTGATCAACTCGTCCAAGGTGCGCCTGACAGGCCGCAAGGCCGAGCAGAAAACCTATTTTCGCCACTCGGGGTACATGGGGGGCGACAAGCACATTCCGTTCGCCACCATGCTGGAGCGTTTCCCGGAGCGGGTGATCGAACTCGCGGTGCGCGGCATGCTTCCCAAGAACAAGCTGGGACGGCAGATGCGACGGAAGCTGCGGGTGTATCCGGACGCGACCCATCCCCACCACGGGCAGGGCCCCAAACCCCTCGAGATCTGAACCCCACGGACACGAACATGGCCGCACAACAGCCTACACAGGCAGTGGGTCGCAGGAAGACCAGCGTCGCCCGGGTGCTCCTGCGCCCCGGAGCCGGCAACTGGTCGATCAACGGACGCGCCCTCGACGACTACTTTCCCCGTCCCGCACACCGGGGCCGCATCGAGGAGCCGCTCCAGATGGCCGAATCGGAGGGCAGCTTCGACATCCAGGTTCGGGTCCGGGGAGGCGGGCTGACCGGGCAGGCCGACGCGATCCGGCTGGGCCTGGCGCGGGCGCTTGCGGTCCAGGACGACGACAATCGGGTCGCGCTCCGCGAAAGCGGGATGCTCACCCGGGACGCACGCAAGGTGGAACGGAAGAAGCCGGGCCGCCCCAAGGCGCGCAAACGCTTCCAATTCAGCAAGAGATAGAGCTCACTCAATGGATTCAGTCACCAACGAGGTCGGTCTGACCGAACTGCTGGACGCCGGCGTCCACTTCGGCCATCAGACGCGTCGCTGGAACCCCAAGATGCGTCCCTTCATCTTCGGGGAGCGCAACGGAATCCACATCATCGACCTGCGCAAGACCCTCGATCGCCTGAACCGGGCCTGCGATGCCGTGCGCCGGACGGTTCTCAAGGGCGACAACGTGCTGTTTCTGTCGACCAAGCGCCAGCTGCGGGTCGCGGTCGAGGAGGAGGCCAAGCGGTGCGGCGCGCTGTTCGTGACCGAGCGGTGGCTGGGTGGCATGCTCACCAACTTTCAGACGATCCGCCGCCAGATCCGGCGCATGAAGGAGCTGCAGCGCGGGAAGGACGAGAACGCGTTCGACTTCTACACCAAGAAGGAGCGCCTTCTGCTCGAGCGGGAACGGGAGAAGCTGGAGAAGTACTTTCACGGACTGAGCGACATGGGCCGGCTCCCCGGCGCCGTGTTCGTCGTGGACGCGAGGCGCGAGATCATCGGTGTGCGCGAGGCTCACCGGCTGGGCATACCGGTCATCGCCATCGCCGACACCAACGTGGATCCGGAGCTGATCGACTACCCCATCCCCGGGAACGACGACGCCATCCGCTCGGTGAGCCTGATTGCCGGACAGATTGCGGACTCGATCATCGCCGCGCGCCGGGAAGTGCCCGACGAGCAGCTTCGCCGCCAGGTGGAGCTGGAGGCGACCACCTACTCCACGGAGACGGGTGAAAAGTCGGCGGATACCCGGGAGATCATGCCCCGGGCCCGCAAGCGGAGACCGCGGCCCGAGGCCATCGCCCAGGTCCGCAAGGCCGGAGACGGCGACGATGCCAAGGGGCGGAAGGGGAACGGGTCCGGGCAGGGCTGAGGCACCGGGCGCCCGGTCGCGGTTCGCCCTGGCGGCGCTCCCGGTGACTCGGTGGCTGCCCGGTATTCCGATTTGGCGGCCGGCCGTTAGCTGGAACTCTTCCGTGGGCGCCGGTGCGCGGTATTTCACCAGGGAGATTTCATCACGATGAAGATCAGTGCGAAGCATGTAAAGGAACTCCGCGACCGGACGGGCGCGGGAATGATGGATTGCAAGAAGGCCCTGCAGGAGACCGGCGGCGAGATCGAGGCCGCGATCGACCTGCTTCGCAGCAAGGGTGAGGCCAAGGCGGCAAAGAGGGCGGAGCGGAAGGCCAACGAGGGCACGGTTGCCAGCTACATCCACCACGGCGGGCGGATCGGTGTTCTCGTCGAACTCAACTGCGAGACCGATTTCGTGGCCAACACCGACGATTTTCGCGCGCTGGCCCGGGATCTGGCGATGCATGTGGCGGCGGCGGATCCGATCGCCGTGGACACCGGTGATGTGGACCCGGACGTGGTGCAGCGGGAACGGTCGGTCTTCGAGGAGCAGGTCGCTCGCGAAGGGAAGCCGGAACACATCCGGGAGCGGATCGTCGAAGGCAAGCTCGGCAAGTTCTTCAGAGAGCGGGTTTTGCTTGAGCAGGCCTACATCAGGGATCCCGACCGGAGCGTGGGCGACCTGATCACCGAGGTGGCGGCCCGCACCGGTGAGAAGATCGAAGTGGCGCGCTTCTCGAGGTTCCAGGTCGGAGGCTAGCAACCCGATGGCGGACTCGACCTGCGGTGGCCGCCGATGAGCGGACCCGAGCCGAGGAGTTCCGGCTACGGCCGCGTTCTGCTGAAGCTGTCGGGCGAGGCGCTCGCGGGGGAGCGGGGTTTCGGTATCGATCCGGAGGTCGTCGACTCGATAACCGACGACGTCAAGTCCATTCACGAGCTGGGTGTGGCTCTCGGGCTGGTGATCGGGGGCGGGAACATCGTTCGCGGGGCCATCGCCAGCCAGCGCGGTATGGACCGGGTCTCGGCCGACTACATGGGCATGCTGGCGACGATCATGAACGCGCTCGCCATGCAGGATCTGCTGGAAAGGAAAGGGATCGACACTCGGGTGATGACGGCGATCCGCATGCCCCAGCTGGCGGAGCCGTACATTCGGCGCCGGGCCGTCAGACACCTCGAAAAGGGAAGGATCGTGATCTTCGCGGGGGGGACGGGAAACCCGTACTTCTCCACGGATACTGCTGCGGTGCTGAGGGCCATCGAGATGGACGCCGACGTGGTGATCAAGGCGACCAGTGTACAGGGTGTCTTCACGGCGGACCCGGCGAGCGACCCCGACGCGACCTTCATCCCGGACATTTCGTACCACGAGGTCGTCGCGCGCGACCTGCGCGTGATGGATGCCGCGGCCGTCTCCCTTTGCCGTGACAACCATCTTCCCATTATCGTGCTCGATCTTGAAGATCAGGGGGCGGTGCGGCGGGCGATCCGCGGTGAGCGGGTGGGAACCCTGGTTTCCTAGCTCCCCATTTCACGCCTGGACGAGGAGGACACCTTGGAAGCAGTGGACGACGCCAGGAGCAGGATGGACGACTCGCTCGAAGCGGTCGAGCGGGAGTTCGCTACGGTGCGGACCGGAAAAGCCGTCCCGTCGATCCTCGACACCGTGCGCGTCAGTGCGTACGGCAGCATCATGCCCCTGAACCAGGTCGCGACCGTTTCCGCTCCGGACCCGACGATGCTTGTGGTGCAGCCCTTCGACCGGTCGCTGATCGCCGATATCGAGAAGGCGGTGCTGACTTCGGGACTTGGGCTGAATCCGTCCAACGACGGCGCGCTGATCCGAGTCCCGATTCCCCCGCTCAGCGAGGAGCGGCGGAAGGAATACGTCAAGCTGCTTCACCGCCTGGCGGAGGAGGGACGCGTGTCGGTGCGCCAGGCCCGCCACGCGGCGAACGACCGGATCAAGGAGCGGCTGCGCACCCACGAGATCGGCGAGGACGACGCCCACCGCATGATGGCGAATGTGCAGAAGCTCACCGACGAGTACTGCAGCAGGATCGACACGCTGCTGGTCTCGAAGGAGAAGGAGGTGATGGCGATCTGACGGACCGACTCGACCGGATCAGGATGGCTGGCTATCTACCGCGGCACGTGGCCGTCATCATGGACGGAAACGGCCGCTGGGCGGCCATGAGGGACCTGCCGCGAGGCGTGGGTCACTGGGAAGGGATGAACGCGGTTCGTGAGGTTGTCGAAGGCGCGTGCACAGCGGGTGTCGAGGTCCTGACGCTCTACGCGTTCTCGACCGAGAACTGGCGCCGTCCCAGGGAAGAGATCGAAGCGCTCATGGGGGTCCTTCAGGCCTTTGCCGAGAAGGAGCGGGAGCGCCTGGCCCACGAAGGTGTGGAGGTCAGGGTGCTCGGCGAGATCGAGCGTCTCGACGAGCGCTCGCTCGAAGCCGTCCGGAGGATTGTGGAGACCACTCGCGGCGGCCAGAGGCTGCTGCTCAACCTGATGATCTCCTACGGGGCCCGCGAGGAGATCGTGGGAGCCGCGCGGGCACTGGCTGCGGCCGCTTGCGCAGGCCTCCTTGACCCCGAGTCGATCGACGAAGACGCCTTCCGGAGCGCACTCTTCACCGGGGGCATCCCCGACCCCGACCTGTTGATCCGGACATCCGGCGAGATGCGGATCAGCAACTTCATGCTCTGGCAGCTGGCGTACACCGAGTTCCACGTTACGCCGGTTCTGTGGCCGGATTTCACCAGGGAAGACCTGTTCGAGGCGATCCTGGACTACCAGCGGCGCGAGCGCCGGTTCGGCAGGGTGACTGCCGGATGAGCGGTACGTCCAAGTCCCGGTCCATCTCGGGCGA
>JAPOOQ010000165.1 GCA_026713345.1 Gemmatimonadota bacterium
CCGCAAGCAGTCGCCCGATTCCACGTGAGACCCCCTGCGCTACTTGCGCCCGGCCGAGTGGCGGAGATATCATGGCGATTCGGCAGGCCAATCGGGATCCGCTCCATTTCTCCCGTGGGCGGGCGTTGCGGATGCAACCACAGGGTCTCCTCCTTGGGTTCGCCGCGGCTGGCCGAACCGGCAATGGCTGGGGGGGGGGGGAAGGGCCACAAGACTGAATGGTACGCCATGGGGAAAGGAAACTCCGATGCCAAAGCACGCGGGAGATTGCAGGAAGCCATGACGGCCACCGTCGGCCCGGCGACCCCTGACAGGCGTCTTGGCTACACACTCGTGGAGTTGGGCGATGGAACCGCCTGGATGTCCGAGGGCGCTCCACCGCACTACTGCTGCCCGAAGTGCCTTGACCGCTTTGGCGACCTCTCCATCATGTCGGTTGCACGGGGCACGGGCCGGAGCACGTCGCTGCAATGCAAGGCGTGCAACTACCGCGTCCAGCGTTCGACGGAATCATGACGCGCCGCAAGTGGAGCAGATCGTCGTCGGCACACGATCCGGTGGCCCGGGTGGGCGTGACTGCGCCGGGTGGGGGAAGGGAGTCTGAATGCTAGAGGACCGGGCCTACCGTGCGGTGTGGGAGGCGGCGCCCGACGCAATGCTCATCGTGGATCAGGACGGGTTGATCCGGGACCTCAACCCGGAGTCGCTCTCGATGTTCGGGTGGAGCCGGGAGGAGCTTGAGGGCTCGCCTGTGGATCGGCTGGTTCCCGATGCCGTTCGGGGCCGGCACGCGAAGCACCGCCAGCATTACGGCAAGGCACCGCGGTCGCGTCCGATGGGACAGGGACTTGAGTTGCGGGCTGTGCGCAAGGACGGCGCGACCTTTCCCGTGGAGATCAGCCTGAGCCCCGCCGAAGTGGGTCCGGGGCTGGAACACGTGATCTGCACGATACGCGACATCACGAACTTGAAACGGATACGGGGGCTGGCCAGAATGAAGCTGATGGCGGCCGAGAATGAGCGAAAGCACCTTTCCCGCGAGCTGCACGACGAATACCTCCAGTTTCTTGTGGCGTTCAAGATCAGGGGGAAGCTCCTCGTCAACGAGACGGACCGGAAGGAGAGGGAGCGTGCGTGGGCGGTGATTGCCGACGAGATCCTCAGCGCGATCCAAGGGGTGAAGCAGATGATTCGGGGGCTACGGTCCCCGAAACTGGAATCGCGGGGGCTCGTGTCCGCACTCGCCAGCCTGTTTCGCGATACCCGCAAGGTGCACGGAGTCACGATTCATGCCCGCGTCAACCTCGACTGGGTGGCCGACGAATTGGATCCGACGACCGTCTTGGTGCTGTACCGGATCGTGCAAGAGGCCGTGACCAACGCGGTGACGCACGCAAGGGTGAGCGAGGCTGCAGTGAGGGTCAGCACGCGCGACGGGATGATCGTGGCGGAGATCCGGGACGAAGGATGCGGGTTCGAGTTGCCCGGTCCCGGCGCGGAACCGGATGGCCACGTCGGCCTCGTCGGAATGCGTGAAAGAGCGGAGCTCGTCGGGGGCAGCCTCACAGTACGGACCTCGCCGGGCAAGGGAACCACGGTTCGGGCCACCGTGCCGATGGTGGGTCCGGACGGTGCACAATGGTGAGGGTCCTGCTGGTCGACGACCACAAGGTGGTGCGCGCCGGCCTAAGGGCACTGCTCGAATCGACCGGGCGGATCGATGTCGTGGGCGAGGCATCGTCGGGGGAGGAAGCGGTGTCGAAAGCGGGGTCCCTGGAACCGGATGTCGTCATCATGGACTTGTCGATGCCTGGCATGGACGGAGTCCAGGCGACCCGCCACATCACCGAAGCTGGAGTTGCGAGGGTCTTGGTCCTGACGATCCATGACGAGGACGAGTTCCTTGTTCCGGCCCTCAACGCCGGCGCTGCGGGCTTTCTGAACAAGTCGGTCGCCGACACCGATCTCATGGGGGCCATTGAAGCGGTCGTGCGCGGCCATTCCTATCTTCCCCGCCGCGCGGCTGCCCTGCTCGCAAAGCGGGACGCGAAGGGCGCTGCGAGCCGCAAGCCGGGGGCCGAGATCCTTTCGCCGCGCGAGCGTGCAGCGATCGAGATGTACGTGAATGGCTTTACCGCCCGTGAGACGGCCGAGGAGATGTTTCTCAGCCCCAAGACCGTGGAGGGCTACCTCGCCCGCGCGAAGACGAAGCTGTGCCTGCACACCCGGCGCGAGATCGTGCGCTTTGCGCTGGAGGCCGGGCTCCTGGGGGCCGAAGGCGAGCAGTAGCGCGGTCTCCCTCGCGCCGGTTGCGGGCCGTCGAAGTGACGGGAACTTTCGGCCGCGAGGACCGTACGTTTCAGCTTGCGGTGACTCAGGCCGCCCATTCCCCATTCCCTACTTTCCTTGCGGGGAAGTAACGGAAGCACGAAACTAGGCGGGCCTGCCGCCCGGCGCCAGAGGAAAATCAACATGGAAATGACGACAGAGCAACTGTGGGAGGTCCTGGACTCGATCGAAGAGGGTGCGCGCAAGATGGCCCACTACCTTCACGAACTGGACGACCACGGAATGGGGAGACCGCTTTCCCCACACGACGCCATGACGGTGGCCGAAGGGCGCGTGGCCGAAACCAAGCTGCTGGCGGCCGTCGAGAAACTGCGCAACGGCCCATGGTCCGGTGGTGCCCGCATCTTCTACGAGTAGCGCCAATGAAGAACGAGCCATACGGGATAGCCAATTCGCCTTCGCCACCCCCCTGTGGTGGCTCCAGTCCGAGTGTCTCGTGAGACGATCCGACGAAAGCAACGGGATGTTGAACCGGCGAGAACTGCGCTACGAGGCCGTTCTTTCCGGGCTGACGGTTGGGATGATCGCTACGCCGGCCGGCCAGCTCGAGACCTGCCGGGCCGACGAGCTGGTGAGCCAAGTGCGAAAGCGCGCCTCCCGCGAGGACTACGACCACCTTCCAGTCGAGGGCGAGGCCGGATTCGTCGGCTTTTTCGGGCTCGAACCCGAGTCGCGCGGTCGCGTGGCAAAGGCTGACGGCTTCCGACCCTTGACGACGGACCACCTGGTTGGATCGACCCGAACCATCTTGGGTGAGCTTCTGTCGGATGACTATCGTCTCGGCCCGCGGTTGGTCATGGCAGAAGCGGGTGTGGTGGGAATGCTGACCCCTGAAGACTTTTCAAAGCCGGCCGCCGGCCTGATGCTGAGTTCGCTGCTTCTCGAACTGGAGACCGAGATGACCGAGCGTATCCAGGCCCAACCGCCCGAGACGTGGTTGCCCTATTGCCGGGACCCGGATGAGGTTCGCAAGCGCCACGAGGATGCCGGTCGTGCGCTTCCGCTGATCACGTATTCGACATTCGACGACAAGTTGCGGATCCTCGAGCTGTGGCCGCGCGCACGGCGTTACGCGCATCCGCTTGCCGAACTCCGAAACGCGCTCACCCGTGCCGGCACTCCGCAGCAGCACCAGCCGCCGGACATCCGGGACCTGGCGTTTCGGACCCTCGATCTGCTGCGAGTCCTCGTCGTCGACTATCCCTCGGCTACGGCGATGCACTGGCGAGGCTACGTCTACTATGTGAACGAGCCGCCGCACCAGCGGACTTGGGAGGCGGCCCAGCAACGGGCCATTCGCCACCGGGATCCGGCAGGAGAACGAGGGACGAGCACCTGGAAGATGTGGCGAGCCTCCCATGACTGGGAGTCGAGGGCGGCGATTCTGGATCTGTACGGGGGCCTGGGCGCCTGGATGGCGAAGCTGCCGCCGTTGCGTTCGCGGGAGTCGATCGCGGAACGCGGCGCGAGCGAAGAGCCCGGCACGTCCGCGTCGGTGCGGGTGCTTCGGTTGCCCGAGGAGGGCGAGTTGGCGTGGCGCGCGTTTACCGTCTATCTCGGTCTGTCCAGGGCGAGTCGCAGTGTACCCAATGCCCGCCGGCAGGCCATCGAGGCAGGGGACCCCGCTGGAGACCGGTCCGTGGCCACATGGAAAATCTGGGCCGGCCGATATAACTGGAGGCAGCGTGTGGGGCTCTACGACGCCAATACCGGCCGAGCCCCGACCGGGGAGGGGTCCGTTGGCGGGTAGTTGGGAACGGGCCGCGTGTTCTGGCTGTATGCCGACCGTCCCGGTTCATTTGCGTTCCCGAAAACTGTACGCGTTCAATAATCCTTCCCGATTCGGGTGCCAATTCGGCACCTGCTCCGCATTGGGGAGATTGGCCCATGTGCTACGGACGCAACGACTTGGACTTCCCCACGGGTTTCGATAGGCCCAAGACGGCACAGCTCTTGCGTAGCAATCCGGCGAGTAGATCCGTCGTTCCGGCGACCCTTTCGAGCCGGGCGACACACAACTTCAACCGTTCCCAAAGGAGGAAACGGAATGAACAGACTCAAACTGCTGGTGGCAGCCGTACTGCTCGGTCTGCCTCTCGCCGCATGTGACGGGGGTACGAAACCCCCTCCGATGGGCGAGATCAACGGCCAGGTCCTGGTCGAGAA
>JAPOOQ010000166.1 GCA_026713345.1 Gemmatimonadota bacterium
CCCCCCCGCCCCCCCCCCACCCTGCCCGCCACCCTGCTCGCCTGCGCCGTCCTGACCGGGTGCGGCGACCCCTCGCCCGGCGACACCCGCGACGCCGCGGCCTCCGCCGTCGGCGCCATGGCCCTCGACACCTTCCCCGCCGCCATCCAGACCCTCTCCAGCGACGAATTCGAGGGCCGCGCCCCCTCCACGCCCGGCGAGGAGCTCACCGTCGCCTACCTGGTCGACCGGTTCCAGGCCGCGGGCCTCGAGCCCGGCAACGGCGACTCCTTCTTCCAGGACGTCCCGCTCGTCGCGCTCACCGAACAGGGCCGGCCCACGCTCACGGTGCGAACCGGCGCCACGCCGGACTCCCCAGCCACCGACCTCGCCTACGCCTGGTCCACCGACTTCGTGGCCTGGACGAAGCGTGTCGTCGACACCGAGTCGATCACCGACTCCGAGATGGTCTTCGTCGGCTACGGCATCGTCGCGCCCGAGTATGGCTGGAACGACTACGAAGGCGTCGACGCGGCCGGCAAGACCGTGGTCATGCTGGTGAACGACCCCGGGTTCGCGACCCAGGACGAGGCGGTCTTCCGCGGCAACTCGATGACCTACTACGGGCGCTGGACCTACAAGTTCGAGGAGGCCGCGCGGCAGGGCGCGGCCGCGGCGATCGTGGTGCACGAGGAAGCGCCGGCCGGATACCCCTGGGAGGTCGTGAGCGGGAGCTGGACCGGCCCGCAGTTCGGCCAGGAGGCGCCCGACGGCAACATGAGCCGCGTACAGGTCGAGGGCTGGGTGCAGGGGGCGGTCGCGCGTGACATCTTCGCGGCGGGCGGACACGACTACGAAGCCCTGGCAGAGGCGGCCGCCCAGCCCGGGTTCAGCGCCGTCCCGCTCGGCGCCACCGCCTCGGTCACCGTCACCAACGACATCCAGCGCTCCGAGTCGAAGAACGTGCTCGCGCTGCTGCCCGGGAGCGAGCGGCCGGACGAATACATCATCTACACGGCGCACTGGGACCATTTCGGCGTCGGCGATGACACCATCGAAGACCCGATCTTCAACGGCGCCTTCGACAACGCCACCGGAACCGCCGGTCTGATCGAGCTGGCGCGCGCGTTCGCGGCCCTGCCGGAGCGTCCGGCGCGCTCGGTTCTCTTCCTCGCGGTCACCGCCGAAGAGCAGGGGTTGCTGGGGTCCGCCTACTACGCCGCCAATCCGGTCTACCCCACATTGAGCACGGTGGCGACCATCAACATCGACGGCGTGAACGTCGACGGGCCGATGAACGACATCACGGTCGTGGGGATGGGGGCGTCGGAGCTGGACGACTACCTGGCGGACGCCGCCGCCCGGGTCGGGCGCACCCTGCGGCCGGATCCCGAGCCCGAGAAGGGATTCTACTACCGCTCCGACCACTTCAGCTTCGCCAAGGTCGGCGTTCCCTCGCTCTACACCGATTCAGGCGTCGACCACGTCGAGCACGGCACGGAGTGGACGCTGGCACGGCGCGCCGACTACACCAGCAACCGCTACCACAAGCCGTCGGACGAATTCGATCCCGAGTGGGATTTGACGGGGGCGCTGGACGACCTGGAACTGGTCTTCCGTGTGGGCTACCGGCTGGTCACGACGGAAGACTGGCCGAATTGGCGCGAGGGGAATGAGTTCCGGGCGATTCGGGAAGCGGACATGGAGGGAAGATGAGTGATTCGAAGTTGAAGGACCCACGCCTCCGCTGGGTATTCCTCTACCGCCCCACCCCCACATTCCCGAACACCCCGTTCGGCGCCCCCGAGTTCGCCGTGACGATCTCCGGGAACCCGTCCCCGCTGAGATCCCCCACCGCCACCCCGTAGGTCGCGCAGTCCTCGCAACCGAAGCGGAATTCGCTGAAGCCCGGGGTCCCTCCACCACCGTTGAAGTACACCGCATTCGGCCCCCCCACGTTCGCCACCACGATGTCCGGGTCCCCGTCGAGATCCAGGTCCGCGAGACGCACCGCGTAGCTCCGGTCGCCGCCGGGCCCGAACATCATGCTGCGCCCGAACCCGCCCTGGCCGTCGCCGAAGTACACCGCGTTCGGCTCGCCGATGTTCGCCGTCACGATGTCCAGGTGGCTGTCCCCGTCCACGTCGCCTACCGCCACACCGCGCGTCTCGTCGCTCCCGGTTCCGTACCCGGTGCTCCGCGCGAAGCTGCCCGCGTCATTCCAGTGGACCGCGTTCGCGCCGCCGTCGCGATTGGCGAGCACGAGGTCGAGGTCGCCGTCGCCGTCGAGGTCCGCGGCTGCGACATCGATCGTGGAATCGTCCCCGGCCCCGAACGGCACGCCTTCGCCGAAGGCCCCCGCCCCGTCACCGTGGAAGATGAAATTCCGGCGCCCCCGGTTCACCACGAGGATGTCCGTGTTTCCGTCTCCGTTCAGGTCGGCCAGCGTCAGGCTGCGCGTCGAACTCGGAGCGCCGAAGGTGGCGCCGGCTTCGAAGCGCCCGCTGCCGTCGTTGAGGAAGACGAGGTTGCGCGTGCGGTCGTTCCCGACCGCGACATCCAGGTCTCCGTCGCCATCGAAATCGGCGAGGGGGACGGCGTAGCTGCCGGCCTCTTCATCCCCGAGGGGCCGGGCGAGGGTGAAGGCGGCCCGCCCATCGTTGATGTAGACCCGGTTTTGCCCGGGCCAGTGGCGGCCGTTGGCGACGACCGCGTCGAGGTCCCCGTCGCCGTCCACGTCGCCCAGGCTGACGGACGCCGTCAGTTCGCTGTCGGCGCCGAGGGATCTGAGTGCCCGAAGGGTTCGCCCCTCCTGGCCCGCCAGGGGGTCGGGGGCCAAGAGGCCAGTGTAAGCTACAGTTGTCAAGATGTAAAGTGTAGTTGACAACAACCGACCCCGCGACGCCATCACTACCAACCTCCGCTCAGACTGAATTCGACGGGTCCCATCGCTCAGGCGTCGGACCCCGTGTAGAACGCCGTTGTCCGCCCCGCTCTCGCGCGTGCAGTGTCCGGATCGGTGCCGCCCGCGATGGCCGCCTCTCCCCAGGCCTCGCTGCTGCCCACCATCAGAGCCCGGCCGTCCGGTGAAGCGGCGAATTCTGCCGTGTCCGGCTTCGGCGCGGCTGGATCCGCAAGGTGGAGCGCCAGTCCCAGGAGACCCATCTCCCAGCCGACCCCGGTCGCGCCCGCGCCGTACTGCGACCAGTGATCCGAGGTATGCTGGATGTGCGCGAGTGTGAGCCGCGCCCGGTCGGCCCCATCCTCCGAGACACGCACCTCAACCCAGCTGACGAACTCGCCGAACTCCCACGTGAGCTCGAGGCGCGACGGCGGCTCGCACACCGTGATCACGCCTCCCGCGTTGCCTTCGAACTGGTAGCGGCCGCCGAGCTCGAGATCACCGCTGATCGGGAGGAACCAGCGCGGAATGCGCTGGGGGCGGGTGATCGCGTCCCACAGCTCCTGGATGTCGGTCGGGTAGCTGCGCGACAGGGTCACCGCCCGGGCGGCCCGACCATCGCGATCCGGGGACGAGACGGAGCGCTCCACCGCGCCGAGATGTTGCTTCACGTCGAAATGCATGGGTTCTCCGGCTCAGCAGGCCGTGGACAAGCCCCGCGTCGCACCGAGGGCGGTGAGGCGCCGGGCTGGCATGAGGGGTTCAAGAGGGCTGCCCTACTCCCCGCCCGGCAACAACTGCGGCGCCTCGCCCTGCCTGATGTACAGTTCCCGCTTGGGGTAGGGGATCTCCACGCCGTCGCGAGCGAACGCGCCCAGCGCGATCCCGGTGATCTCGTCGGCGATCCGGCGGCGGTTTCGCGCCTCCAGGATCCACACGCGCAACTGCAGGTTCACCTCCGACGGGCCGAAGCCCCTCACGATCACGATCGGCTTCGGCTCCGGCTTGACGCCCTCCACCTCCAGCGCGGCCTGGATCAGGAGCACCTTGGCACGCTCTATATCCGCTTCGTAGGCCACCGAGAACGGGATGCGCAGCCGGATGTCCTGACCCGACATGGTGTAGTTGATGATGTCGCGCTGCATGATCTCGTTGTTCGGGACGACGACCACGAGGTTGTCCGGATTGCGAATCTTGGTGGCGCGGATCCCGATCTCGATCACGTCTCCCCAGGTGCCGGTCTCGTTGGGAGCGTTCCAGAGCTCGATCCGGTCCCCCACCTGGAAGGGACGGTCCATGATCAGCAGCACGCCGGCGATCAGGTTCGACAGGGTATCCTTGGCCGCCAGTGACAGCGCCAGTCCCACCACCCCGGCGCCCGCCAGCAACGGCGCGATCTCGAGCCCGAGGTGACTCATCGCAAGCAACACGCCGAGGGCCATCACCAGGACGCGTACGAACCGGTTGACCATCGGCAGCGCCGTCTCGTCGAGCGCGGTGTCGTTGCGGGCCATGATTCTGCCCTCGAAAACCCTGAGCAGCTGCCCGACGAAGTTGCTCACGGGGATGAAGATCAGGACCATCCACACGCCCCACACCCACTGCTGGGCCCGGATTGCCGGATCCGTACCCTCGACCGCTTCCGCCCCGGTCACCGGCATCCCCTCTACCACAAGCTGTGACACGGCCCACGCCACCACCGTAAGCCGAATGGCCTTGCGCAAGGACCGCACGAACTGATCGTCAAGGTCGGTCTTGGTACGCTTCGCCAGCCGCCTCTCCACCCTGCGCAAAACCCACCCGGCAACCAGGTAGAGGAGCCCGGCCAACACAACGACCCCCAGGCTCGGCAACAGACGGGGACCGACATAGTCGACCACACCGTCCCACCATTCCTGCAGGGGGATCAGGTCGAATCCAAGGAATTCCATGTGCAAATCCTCCCGTCAGCGGGGCGGGATGTCAACTGTTGCTATTGCGCGCGGCACACCGCAGCCCGGTTTAGGCACCCCCGACTGTCAATCGCTCACCGCCCCCGTCCGCCGCAATTCCGCGATCTCCTCCTCACCGAAGCCGTACTGCCGCAACACCTCGGCGGTGTGCGCACCCTGCCCGGGCGCCCCGCGCTCCACCGAAGCCGGCGTCTCGGACAGCTTGACGGGCACGCCCAGCGTCTCCACCTCCTCCGCACCCTGCTGAACCGACAACACC
>JAPOOQ010000167.1 GCA_026713345.1 Gemmatimonadota bacterium
CTCCGCCATCTTCATCCGGAACCCGTGGCTCCCCTGCGTTCCCTTAACCCGATTGCAGTCCCCGCACAGGGGACCGCTTCCACCATTGACATGGCGACCTGGAACCTCCTCTACTTCGGCGCCCCCAACCAGGGCCCTTCGGACGATCTCCTGCAGATGGCGCGGGTCCGCGACGTGATCCTGGGCACCGACGCCGACATCTGGGGTGTGCAGGAGGTGACCAGCCGCACCGAGTTCGACAACCTCATCGAGCTCCTGCCGGGATACGACGGCCTGCTCGCCAACGACCCGATCGTAGTCGGCGGCAGCGATTCCTATCACATCAGCGAGATCAAGGTGGGGCTGATCTACAAGACGGCGGTTCTCCAGCCCACCTCGGCGCGCATCATCCGCACCGACCTCGACCACGCGTTCGCCGGGCGGCCGCCCCTGGAAGTGTCGACCCGGCTTACGTTCGGAGGGGCGACTCATGACGCGGTCGTCATCGTGCTGCACGCCAAGGCCAGCTCGGACGCCGCGTCCTGGAATCGTCGCGCGGCCGGAGGCCACGGCCTCAAGGAGTATCTCGACGCAACTTGGCCCGACGCGCTCGTTCTCGTGCCCGGCGACTGGAACGATGACCTGGATCGGTCCATCACCGTGGGACGTGACACCCCGTACCGTGCTTTCCTGGACGCCCCCGCCGACTGGGGCTTCCCGACCGCCGAGCTGAGTGCCGCGGGCGAGACCTCGATCCTGGGTTTCAGCGACATCATCGACCACATCCTGGCGTCCAACGAGGTGATGGCGTGGTACCGGACGGGGTCGACGCTCGTCTATCGAGTCGACCGGCTCATCCCGAACTATCGGGAGACGACGAGCGACCACCTGCCGGTGCTGGTGCGCTTCCAGCCGAGCGGGAGCTGAGGAAGGGCCAAGCGGAGACTTGAGCAGCGAAGTCACTCCTCGCTATTGACCCTCCCGCCGGGCACCATCACCAGGAGCAGCACCGCCGCGACCGCCGCCATCGCCGCGCCGAAGACGAAGGGCGCGGCCGGGCCGAGGCCCTCCCACGCGAAGAGACCTTCCCAGAGCACGCCCGCGAGTACCGACGCCGGCAGCGTGGCCAGGCCGATCGCGGCGGCGTACCCACCGTAGGCCGTCCCGCGCCGGGTGGCCGGCACCAGGTCCGCGACCAGCGCCTTGGCCGCACCGGCCGCGAGCCCGTGATAGCATCCGTAAAGCAGGTACAGCACCGTCACGTGCGTGACCGACTCCGCCATTGCGAAGCCCAGATAGACCAGCGCGTATAGCCCCCACGCCGCCGCCACCACCCGTTTGCGGGGAATCCGGTCGGCGAGCGATCCTGCCGGCGCCGACACGAGCGTGTAGACCACGTTGAAGGCCAGGAGCAGCCACAGGATCCCGGCCACCGACAGGCCGCGCTCCTGTGCCCGGAGCACGAGGAAGGCGTCCGCGGAGTTGCCGAGTTCGAAGATCACGCTGCACATGACGAACGCCGCAAAACCCCGTCCCAGTCCGCGCAGGCGGAGTCGGGGACGTTCCGCGGCCGCGCTCTCCGCGTTGGCGCTACCCCGACTCTCACCGCCCTTGCGGCGCCCGCCACGGCGACCGACCCCGACATCGCGCGCCCCGGCCGCCAGGACCGCCACGCCCAGGAATGCGGGAACGAGGCTCCACAACACCAGGCTGCGAAAGGTCCCGGCCCCCAGTAGCGCCCCACCCCCCTGCACCCGCTGCACCACCCAGATCGACACCGCGATCCCGATCACGGCCCCCGCCGTATCGGCCGCGCGGTGCAGCCCGAAGGCGAGTCCCCGGCGTTGCGCCGGCGTCGAATCGGCGAGCAGCGCGTCGCGGGGCGCCGTACGCACCCCCTTCCCCACCCGGTCCCCCCACCGGATCGCGGCGATCGCCCCCCACGTCGAAGCCAGCAGATAGAACGGCTTGGACACCGCCGAGATGGCGTCCCCGGCGACCGCCGGCCACTTGCGCGTCCCGAGCCGGTCCGACAGCCACCCCGAATACAGCTTGAGGATGCTCGCGGTCGCGTCGGCCAGTCCTTCCACGACCCCCACCGCCCACACCCGCACCCCGAGCACATTCGACAGGAAGAGCGGCAGGACGTTGAGGAGCATCTCGCTCGACACGTCCGTCAGGAAGCTGGTGCCGCTCGCGGCCCAGACATTGCGGTGGAGACGGGTTTTGCCGGAGGACTTCTTCATTCGGACGAGTCAGGGCTGAGCGGGGACGTGGGAGCGAGTGCGCCGCGTGGTCAATAATAACCGCGGGCCCGCGAGAGGTTCATCCGCCTTGTAGGGCCCCACCCCACCACCCCACATTGTCACCATGGCAGATCACATCGCGCAACCCCCCACCCCCGACCGCCGCCGCTTCCTGCGCTGGCTCGCGGTCAGCCCGCTTCTGGCCACCATCGCCGGCTGCTCGCCACGCGGCTCCCTTCCCGGCTCAGACGCCCCTGGCACCCCCCCGGCCCCGGCCAACCCCCTCGGCCCATTCAGGCATGGCGGCGCCCCACCGCTGCCCACCGAAGCCACCGCAGCCCTCGACGTTCGACATGGAGCGCGTGGCCTCCGTCACCGTCACCCCCGCCCACTTCGGCTACATCCAGACCGGGACCGAGGCCGTGGTGGAGCGCGTCGGCACGGCCGGATGCCCCGTCATCGTCCTTACGGTGGACCTGCCCGGGGGCAGCAACCGCCTCACGCCCCGCCGACTTCCGCACCCCGGGCATGACGCCATCTGGGTCTCGAACCACGGAGGCCGCTCCGAGGGAAGCGGGCAGGCAACCATCGACGCGCTGCCGGAGATCGCAAACGCCGTGAACCGGCGCGTTCCCGTGATCGTGGACGGCGGCTTCCGCCGCGGTAGCGATATCTTCAAGGGGATCGCCCGGGGCGCGGATGCGGTCGCGGTGGGGCGTCCCTATCTTTGGGGTCTGGGCGCCTTCGGCCAGCCCGGTGTCGAGCGGGTCCTGGAGATCCTCCGGGGCGAACTCGCGATCACGATGCGGCTGGCCGGCACCCCGTCGCTGGCGAGCATCGGCGCGTCGTCGATCGGGACGGAGTAGCCGGCAGCCCCGGCCCGGAAGTCACAACAATCAACGGAAATCAGTCAAGAGGAGACACCATGTCAAAGGCAACCATGCAACAACGCTCGTTTCGACCGCTCACCGTCGTGGCCACGCTCACCCTCGCCACAGCACTCGCCACCCTGATGGCCTGCGCCGACTCCGGCATCACCACAACCGAGAGCGGTCTGCAGATCGAGACGCTCCGAGCCGGCGACGGTCCCAATCCCACTGCCGACGACCGCGTGCGCATCCACTATCGCGGGATGCTGACGGACAGCACCCAGTTCGACTCGTCCTACGACCGGGGCGAGCCTTCCGAATTCAATGTGAACGGCGTGATTACGGGATTCGGCGAGGCGCTGCAGTTCATGTCGGTCGGGAGCCAGATCCGGGTCACCATCCCGGCGGAGCTGGCCTACGGCGAGACGGGTTTCGGCGATGTGATCGGACCCAACCAGACGCTGATCTTCGAGATCGAACTCCTGGACATCGTCGAGGGCTGACGGATGACGGCCCGCCACGCACGGCTCGGGGCCTGGCTGATCCTGGTGCTTGCCGCCACCGCCTGCGCGAGCGGCGGCGAGTCGGCAGTCGCGGACCTGACCCCGGATGCGGACGGCTTCATGACCACCGGCAGCGGCCTCAGGTACAAGGTCGTGCAGGAGGGCACCGGCCCGAAGCCGACCTCGCGGGACCGGGTCCTCGTCCACTACAGCACCAGGCTCGCCAACGGCACCGTGATCGACTCGTCCTACGACCGCGGCGAACCGGACGTCCTCACCATGAGGGAACTCATCCGCGGTTTCCGCGAAGCCCTCGAGCTGATGTCGCCCGGCAGCCACTTCGAGGTCATCGTCCCGGGTCGGCTCGGCTACGGCTGGTCCGGCCTGGGCGACGGCCTGGTCGGCCCCAACGAGACGCTGTACTTCCAGATCCAGCTCTTCCGGATCGAGGAGCGGTGACGCCTACCCCGCGAACTGCCCCCACAGCCACAGCACCACGAACGCGCCGTAGAAGACCGACATCGCCACAAGCGCGACCCTGCGCCACATCGGCGGGCGCACCGCTTCCGGGAGGAACCGCGTGTTGATGTAGAGCAGGTGCAGCGACGAGACCACGAATACGATCCCGGCCATGTTCGCGCCCAGTTGCAGCAGGTAGATCGGCTGGGCCAGCTTCAGCGCGATGACGCCCCAGACGGCCAGCAGGCCCAGCACTGTGTAGTAGACGAACCGGATGTCGCCGCCGCGCAACCGCCGCACCCAGCCCGAACCGGTCCACAGGATGTCGGTGATCGACCGGGTCATCGCCTCGATGATGTCGAGCTGGGTCTTGAAGAGCACCCACACGCCCAGGAGCGCGATCACGCCGCCGAAGATGGCGCCCGCCTGGCTGGCCATCGCATTCGCCAGCGCGGCCGCGACAGAGAGGCCGCGGATGTCGGTGCCGCCCTCGATGAAGGTGACGTAGAGGACCGCCGGGAGAACCATCCCCAGCATCGCGCCCACGAAGTAGACGCCCCACTGGTCGGCGCGCACGATCCGCCACCAGCCGCGCCACCTGTCCATGGCCATTGAGTCGGTGTCGAAGGTATAGCCGGTCGGAGCCAGATCCGTGCGTTCGCCGCCGACCGCGGCCGGAATGTGACCGGCCCGTTTCCCCATTCCATAGCCCTTGTCGCGTGCCCAGTTCGACAGGGTGAGGTTGATCACGCCGCCGGCGCCGGAATAGGCTGCGAACGCGCCGATCAGGAACCAGTCCACGCCTTCGGGGATGAAGCGGAAGGAGCCGGCGGCGGGATCGTAGCCGACGAGTCCCGCACCCGCGGCAAGCCAGGTGTCCGCCGAAACGAACGCCAGCGCCAGGATCAGAAAGCCGCCGATGATCGCCGCCACCAGCACCCAGTTGAGCAGCTCCAGCGTCCGCGCGATGCGCTTGCCGAAGAGGAGAACGCCCACGCACACCGCGAAGGTGCCGACCCCGATCCAGTACACCAGCTGCGCCTGCTCCGGGCCCGCCAGCTCGCGGAAGATCAGAAAGTAGATCGCCCCGGCCGCGGCCCCGGCCCACCCCGGCCAGCCCACCTGCAGGAAGTAGAGGATGGCATAGAAGAATGCCCACAGCGGCGCCCACGGCCCCGTGCGCATGAACCCCGTCACGACCGGCTCGCCCGTGGCCAGCGTCCAGCGCATCAGCTCCGTGTTGAAGACGGTCTGGAGGAACGCCGCGACCAGCGTCACCCACAACAGCACCAGCCCGTACTGCACGAACGCCGCCGGCCCCAGCAGGAACTCGCCGCTGCCGATCGAAGCGCCGAGCACAATGACGCCGGGACCCACCACGCCGATCCAGGCGAACCCCTTCGGCCGGGGCGGAGCCGGCAGTTCGGCCTTCTCGAAGGGGCTGAGTCCGGAGCGGGCCTCGGGTGAGGGGGTGTCCATGAATTGGCATTCCGGTTGGGGGACGTGGCCTTTCGAAAGATCCGTCTGAGAAGTGGGGCGGGAAGGGGAGGTGCGTCAAGATGCTTTGTTACCTGAAAGGTTACAGGTTACATTCTTCGATGATCATCGGATTCCGCCACAAGGGTCTCAAGCTTCTCTATGAACAGGGGAAGGTTCAGCGGGTTTCGCCGAGTCAGGTCGACAAGCTCCGGCGGATCCTCGCGCGCTTGGATGTGGCGATGGATCCGACCGATCTGGATCTGCCGGGATTCCGACTTCATCAACTGAAGGGAGCCCTGAGCGGCCACTGGGCGGTAGATGTTTCCCGTAACTGGCGGGTAGTTTTCCGCTTCGACGGGGTCCACGCGACGGATGTGGATCTCGTCGACTATCACTGACGGAGGATTGCAGAGATGCCGATGAAACATCCACCACATCCCGGACTCTCGATCCGGCATGATTGTCTTGAGCCGCTGGGGCTCAGCGTAACGGCGGCCGCACGCAAGCTCGGAGTCAGTCGGAAGCAACTGTCCGACATTGTCAACGGCCGATCCGGAATCTCTCCTGTGATGGCGATCCGCCTCGACAAGGCTTTCGGCGGAGGAGCGGGGACCTGGTACCGCCTGCAAGCGGCCTACGACCTGGCAAGGGCGATGAAGTACGCCGACACAATCAAAGTCGAGCGCCTGAGTGCGCAGTAGCGAGGACAACATGCCAATCCGACCCGGGAACCCGAATGCCTTCGCATACCGCAAGGGTATCGGGAACTTTCCGCACTATTCCACGTTGGCCGCGGCACTGGCATTCGCGAGCACGCCAATCCAGGCCCAGGCCCCGCCGCTTGCCTGCATGGCGTCGGCCGACGAGTCACCCTGGCTGGCCGAGTCGTACCGGGATACCCACACGTACGGTCTGGATGAGGGAGAGTGGATCGAGTCCTACGGCGGGCTGGCGGCCACGGGCGACAGTCTGTTCTTCTACGACCAGTGGGCGAGGCGCATCGTCCACCTCTCGGGAGAGCTCGAGGAGCGGCATGCCTTCGGGCGGAGAGGCGAGGGTCCCGGCGAGTTTGACGGGCCCATACCCCTCATGTGGCTGGACGACCTCTTCGAAGGTCATGTGGCGTTCAATGGGCGTCAGCTGGTTGTGTACGACTTGCTCCGCCTCGCGTCCTTCGATGCCGAAGGCGAGTACCGGTGGTCGACCCAGTTGCCCAGTCCCCCATTTACTACAGGCGTACGGTTCGCCACCCCGGTGGGTGACGAGCAGATGATCTTCGGGAAGGACTCGGTGGATGCCGAAGGTCGGCGCCTTCAGCTTTGGAGGGTGCACCGCGCGGACCCGAATCGCCATGAGCTACTCTGGGAACGACCCGTTCCCCGGCGCGCCAGCGACACTCGGTTTCCCATGATCACCACGAGGGAGGCGCGGTCCAAATGGGCGCGGCATCAGGACTGTGTCGTGGTCTCGGACGGAGGTGGGGGATTTCTGTGGGTGGTCGATCTGCCGACGATGCAGACGGACTCGATTGCGCTACCGGAGTGGGAGGTGCCGGCGTTCGGCGAGCTCTCGGTTGACCGCGGAACGCTGAACCTGGGCGGTCGTGAAGTGCGGCCGGAACGTCCGGCGCCGGCGCTGCTCTGGCGGTGGAGAGGACTCATTGTGGATCCGGGCGGTCACGCCTGGGTGCGGGCGTGGACAGAGTCCCGCGAGGAGTTCGAGGTCTTCGTCGTCTCGCTGGCCACAGGTGAAGCGCGGCGCTTCAGTCCGCCCGGCTTTCCCACCGCGTTTGGGCCCCCGGGCGTCTTCTACACGGCGCGGGAGCATCCCGAGACGGACGAGCAGCACCTCGTGAGGGTCGTGGCGGAGCGGCGATAAGAGGAGTTTGAAATATGAGGATGCAAGATCGGTATTGAGTAGGCTGTTTCAAAATAGCATCTTGATATAGCCTACACAGTTCTCTATCTTGGCCCCATGATTCGACGCGACCTCATTCCTGAACTCGCGCGGGCGGCCATGCAATCACCGGCCGTCACGCTCACCGGCCCCCGGCAGAGCGGCAAGACCACGCTATGCCGGGCCTTCTTTCCCGAGCATCCGTACCGAACCCTCGAGGCCCCCGACGACCGGGCCTTCGCGGCGGAAGACCCGCGCGCATTCCTGGCCCAGTTCCCGGAGGGAGCGGTGATCGACGAGGTGCAGCGCGTCCCCGGGTTGCTCTCCTACCTGCAGGGAATCATCGACGCGGATCCGGTGCCGGGGCGCTGGATCCTGACCGGATCGCAGAACCTCGCGCTGCTCGAGTCGGTGAGCCAGTCCCTGGCCGGGCGCGCCGAGGTCCTGCACCTGCTGCCGTTGACGTGGCGGGAAGTCCAGCGGTTCGACCACCATCCAG
>JAPOOQ010000168.1 GCA_026713345.1 Gemmatimonadota bacterium
ATCGGCCCCCTGGCGCGCATGTCGCCGCGCTTTCTCCCGGTCCTGTACAACCGCCGCCACCTGGGCGTGGCCACCTTTCTGGTCGCGCTCGTGCACGGGGCCTTCGCGACCCTGCAGTTCCACGCGCTGGGCGAGGTCAACCCGCTCGCGAGCGTGCTCTCCAGCGACGGGAGCTTCACCGACGGCGGCGCGTTTCCCTTCCAGCCGCTGGGCGCGATCGTCCTGGGCGTGCTCTTCCTCATGGCGGCGACCAGTCACGACTTCTGGCTCGCCAACCTGACGCCCCGGGTGTGGAAGGCGCTTCACATGATGGTGTACGGGGCGTACGCGGTCCTCCTCGGACACGTGGCGCTGGGTGCGCTGCAGGGCGAAGGGAAGGGATACCTGTGGCCGGTGACCGGAGCCGTGGCCGCGACCGTCTTCGCGCTCCACCTGTACACCGGGCTCGCCGAGCGGCGCCGCGACCGGGCCGATGCCGCTTCGCGGGCGGGACCCGACGCCCGGCAGGCGGGGGGACCGGACGCGCCACGGGAACGGTCGGCCACCCCCTCGCACGCAACGGTCCCCGACGGCCACGCCAACTACGTCCGCACCGATGTTCGCGCGGCCGAGATCCCCGACGGCGAAGGCCGGGTGGTGCCGCTCGGCGACGAGCGCATCGCCGTCTTCCGCAACGGCGCCGAGATCTCCTGCATCTCGAACGTCTGCCGCCACCAGATGGGCCCGCTCGGGGAAGGCCGGATCATCGACGGCTGCGTCACCTGCCCCTGGCACGGCTTCCAGTACGACCCCGTGACCGGCTGCGCTCCCCCGCCCTTCGACGACCGGATCGAGACCTGGGACGTGGCCATCCACGACGGCTTCGTGTGGGTGAACCCGGTGGCGAACCCCCTCGGCACGGCCTCGCGCACCGCGCAACTTCCGGTGGCGGGCGCGGCCGCACCCCCACCCGGCGAGGCCCCATGACGGACTTCTACGTCGGCTACACGGATCCCCCGCCCCCCCGCATCCGCCGCACCCTGCGCGGGATCGCCCTCATCACGCTGGCCGCGGCCGCCCTCGCCGCCGTCGTCGTCGCCCTCGGCCAGCGCATCCTTCCCGCCGCCCACTTCGAGTTCGGCCACATCCGCGCCTTCGAGGGCTTCGTCGTGGCGGATCCCTACCCCTCGCTCATCGTCCCCGGCGACACCGCGTTTTCCCGCTACCTGCTCACCGCGCCCGGGAAGTTCGGCGCGGACGAGCTGGTGGCGTCCGTGGTGGGGCGCGCGGCTTCGCTGCAGGGTACGCTGGTGTACCGGGAAGACCAGGCCATGATCCAGGTCGAGCCCGGCACGGTGGCGCTCCACGAGACGGCCGGCCCACCCCCCGAGTTGCCGGAGATCGCCCTGGGCGACCGCTACGTTGAGGGCGAGATCGTGGGGTCGAAGTGCTACCTGGGCGTCATGAACCCCGGGTCGGGCATCACCCACCGGGCCTGCGCGGCGGTGTGCATCAAGGGAGGGGTTCCGCCGCTCCTGGAGGTGCGCCGCGAGGACGGACGGCGCGACGGGATCGTCCTGGCGGGAAGCGGCGGCGAAGCCATCGGGGACTCGCTGGAGGGGCTGATCGCCGTGCCCGTGGGCATGACGGGCCGTCTCGTGCAACGGGGCGGCACCACCTTCCTGCATGTGGATCCCGCGGGGATACGGAGGCTGAGGTGACCCGGCCCGGGCGAGGTTCGGGGTCCCCGGGGGACTCCGGCACGCCCGCGGTCCGCCGCCAGGCCGCCGCCTTCCCCATCGCCGAGCCGGAGCTCCCGCGCGACGTCATCGAGTCGGGCCCGTACCGCCTTACCTTTGTCCGCACCGTGGAGGAGCTGCGCGCGTTGCAGCGGCTGCGCTACTCGGTGTTCAACCTCGAGCTGGGGGAAGGGCTGACATTCTCCGTCGAATCGGGGCTGGACCGGGACGACCTGGACGATGTCATGCACCACATCCTGATCTCCAACCGGCGGACCGGCGAAGTGGTGGGGACCTACCGCATGCAGACCGCGGCCATGGCGGCCGCCAACAGCGGCTTCTACACGGCGCGCGAGTTCGACTTTTCGCAGTTCCCCATGGAGATCATCGACGACGCGGTCGAGGTGGGGCGCGCCTGCATTGCGAAGGATCACCGGAGCCGCCGCGTGCTGCACCTGCTCTGGCGGGGACTGGCGGTCTACCTGACTCACACGGGGAAACACCACCTCTTCGGCTGCTGCTCGCTGACCACCCAGGACGGAAGGATCGGAAACGCGGCCCACGCCTTTCTGGTCCGGGGCGGACACCGCCACCCACACGCGCGCGTCTGGCCGCTGCCCGGCTTCGAGTGCGGGCTGCACCACCACGGAGACGCCCCGGAGGAACCGGTCGACATTCCGCCGCTCTTCCGGAGCTATCTGAACCTTGGCGCGAAGATCTGCGGTCCACCGGCGATCGACCGGGCGTTCCGGACCATCGATTTCCTGGTCGTGCTCGACGTGCGCGAACTGGAGCGCCATGTCTTCCGCAGCTTCTTCCGGTAGGAGGGAGCCGGATCCGGCGCCGCCCATGGTTCCGCCGGGCCGCTGGCCGGTGGTCGTGGCCAGGGCGCTGGCGGCCCTGTCCTGGACGACCGCGATGGCCACGATCCTCCTCGTCGCCTTCCTGCCGACGATCTTCAGTTCCCGATCCGCAGTCCTGAGGGCCACGGCCCGCCGCCGCTTGAAGTCGGTCTGGGCCCGGGGCCTGATGCGCATTCTGGGGGTCCGGATCTCGACCGCGGGGCGTCCCCCGCCGGCGGGAGCGCTCGTCGTCTCCAACCATCTGAGCTACCTCGACATCCCGGTGCTCGACTCGGTGGTGCCGATGGTGTTTGTGGCCAGGGCCGACCTGCGGCGCTGGCCGTTCTGGGGCCCCCTGGCCACCCTGGGCGGCACCATCTACGTCGATCGCGCCACCCGGCGCGACGTGCTGCGGGTGCGGCGGGAGATGGGCGAAGCCATGTCGCGCGGGGACAGCGTGATCGTCTTCCCCGAGTCCACCACCTCAGGCGGCGACACGATGCTGCCCTTCAAGCCCGCGCTTCTCGCCGACGCAGCCGAGGCCAACACCCCCGTGTACTGGCTGACCCTGAGCTACCGGACGCCGCCGGACGGCCCCGCCGCGCGCGATCAGGTTTGCTGGTGGGGCGACACGGGCTTTTTGCCCCACCTCCTGGGTCTTTTCGCGCTGAGGCGGGTGGAGTGCAGGATGCGCTTCGGCGACTCGCCGCTGCGGGGGGCCGACCGCAAGGTGCTGGCCGCCGACCTGCGGCGCGCGATGCTGGGGGACTTCGAGCCGGTCGCGGGGCCCGACGCGCCATCGGACTCAGGGGAATGAAACAAGGGCGGCGTTGGCTGCGGATCCGCAAGCGGGCGGTCCTGGTGGTGTATCTCGTATTGCTGGCCGCCTCGCACGCGGTGCGCGCCGGGCGTCCCGAGACGCCGCCTTCACCGGGTTTGTCATTGCAGCAGGTGGAGGGGTGGCCGCGACCGAAGCGTGGCTCGGTTACGATCGCCTACCGGGAGTGGAGGACATATCCTGGTAACAATCTGTCCAATAATGATGAAGAGTTGACAGTGTCGAATCCAGACCCGGCCGATAGCGAATCGGTAGTGACAGATAGTACCCATAATCTGTCCAACAATCTATCCAGGGATCAAGGTCGGGATCCGGTACGGGGGGTCCTGGAGCGCCCCGGGTCGCGCGGCTACCCCGTTCTGCTCCTCCACGGGAGCCCCGGTTCGGGGAGGGTGTTCCGCCGGCTCGGGTCCGAACTGGGCGCCGGACGCCGTGCCATCGCGCCCGATTTGCCCGGGTTCGGCGGATCCACGACGAAGATCCCCGACTACTCGATCCGGGCCCACGCCGCGATGACCCTTCAGCTGCTCGACTCGCTGGCGATCGAGCGCGCGCACGTGGTCGGCTTCTCTCTGGGCGGCGGGGTCGCGCTGGAGATGTACCGGGCCGACCCGGCGCGCATCGCGTCCGTCACCCTGCTCTCCTCCATCGGCGCGCAGGAATACGAGCTGCTGGG
>JAPOOQ010000169.1 GCA_026713345.1 Gemmatimonadota bacterium
CTCCGCGCCCAGCGTCTCGTACCCGATGCGCATCACCTGAAGCACATAGGTGCCGACAGGGACCTCTTCCAGCTTGAAATACCCCCACTCGTCGCTGATCGCGGTGCGGTCGATGCCCGGCACTCCGATGATGGCCACCGGGACGGGCACGCCGGTGACGAGATCGAGCACCTCGCCCTCTATCGTCACCCTGGGAACTTCGTTCTCCTGGGCGCCGAGCACGCCGGGGATGGCCATGCACACAGTCAGCAGAAGTGCGCGCATCACGTTGGTGTTTCGCATGGTAGTCGTCATTCTTCCGCCCTCGGTACCGGGAATGCAGTAGCGATCTCGGACAGGTTCTGGGCGAGCGCGAGCCGGTCGTCAGCATCCCGAGGCCAACCCACAACGTTGCCGTGCCTTGGCGGAGTCTCATCCAGTTCCAGCTTCAGAATACTGGTGTCGAGATCCTGTAACAAGAAGTCTGCCCGACCGTGCAGATTCCTTCCCGGCCGGTGCGCGTGCTTTGCCACGTGCTCCCATATGCCCATGTCATCCAGGCCGTCAATCCGGAAGACGGATAGTTCGGGCGGATGGGTCCCGCGCAGGTAGGGCAGGAACGCCCGCGGACGGAATTGGAGTCGACCATCGCTACGCCGCAGCAGGCGCTTTGAGAACGCCAACCGGGTAAGAGGGGGCCGTTCCTCTGGTCTCCCGCTACCCCGCCGCTTGTCAAGCAACCAGGCGGCGAGCCGTTTCAACAAGGTCCTGAGGGAGAGTATCGGCGTAGATCTCGATCCCTGTTCTCTTGAATCCGCTGATCCGTGCCGCGTAGCGAATCTCCCCATCAGCGCCGACGGATAGGGTAAGCATGCGATCCCTGCGGACTATCCACTCTATCAGCGCATCGCCCTCGGGGTCGAAGGAAAAGTGTGGAACCCCCAGCCCAAGCGAGGCCGGGAACGCACCCACGATCCGCTCGGCCCAGGAAGCGGACATCGGGTTTGCGGGTGCTGCGCCGTAGCCATCCCAATCGGGTACCGAACATTCCTCCACTGCCTCGGCCAAGGCTTCCCTGCTTTGACGAACACAGCTGCCGTGTTCGGCAGCCAGAAAACTCTCTGCCAAGGCGGTAACCTTCCGAGGAATGGCTTGCGCCTCAGGTGTAGCGCCACGATCCGTTCCCGACCAGGGGAACCCGGTTTGGTTTGCTATGGCCACCGCGGTCATCGCCAGTCCTCCAGAATCTCGGGCCTTATGCTCCGAAAGAAGATCGTGTTCTTTCTCTCTCGGAGCCGCTCCAGGGTCTCCTTGATTTCCAGCATATCTCCGTCCTTCACCGAGAACTCCCGGTTCGCATAGCAATCGATGTCCAGCACCAACCCTACCGATTCAGGGTGGCTTCCCGATTCAGTCGCAAGTGAGACTGTCGATGCAATCCCGTCCGTTGCCTCGGTGACGTACCGAAATAGGAACGCGGAGCAGGTAGCAGGAAGGCCGGGCGGTAGCAGGGGTGGAGCGGTCAGCAGATGGTCAAGCGGTCTCATCCGAGCGATCGTGAGGACGTTGATGAACCGCGTGGCGACTCGCCCAACTCCTTTCGGTCGCAATTCGCGAAAGTACCGCTCCCAGACATGCCACGCGCTGTTGACCATCCCGTGCCAGGATTCATAGGGCGCCAAGCGACTGAAAGTGAACCCGTCAATACGGAGCTGTGCGACATTGAGTCCGTCGGCACTGGTAATGCGCTGACCGTAGAGCTCCTTGTTCGGTTGCTCGCTGACCGCATCCTGATCGTCGAAGCTGATCTGTCCGTGGAACCTGTGGATTGGGTCACGACGCGGATAGTCGGCGACGAACGAATCGGCCAGGTCAGCAAGCCGCTCGGCCTTCAGATTCCCTCTGCTCCTGACCCGAAAGTCGACCAGGGCTTCGTGAACAGGGGCACGGCTGAGGTTCGGAAACTCCTGGGTCAAATGACCGCTCCTACGTTTTGTTGCCCACGCTGTGGCGACCGGATTGGCCCATTCTCTAAAGGTAACCCAATCCTAGTCCCCGAAGGAGATCCCCATCGCCCGGGCGGCCCGGACGATGTCTCCGTCCACGGGGACCCGCTTCAGGCTCTTGATCGCTTCGGCCAGCGGCACGGCGTGCACCAGCGGCGGATCCACGCCTACCATGCAGCCGAAGCGGCCCTGCTCGGCCAGTTCGACCGCCGCCGTCCCGAACCTCAGC
>JAPOOQ010000170.1 GCA_026713345.1 Gemmatimonadota bacterium
CCGTCAGCCCCCTCGGCCCCCGTAAATGACCAAGCCACTGTGCCTGCGGACGCCACCGAATACCCCTGCCACAACTGGCGCAGCAGAGGGGATTTCTTTGCGGTTGCTTCGGCGGAGCTCGTGCGCGAATGCCTTCAGGCGGGCGCGGATCCGAATGATCCACGGGATTACTTTCCCGCAATCTCGGTGGCGGCGCGCATTGCAACCGACCCCGCCGTCATGGGTCTCCTTGTTGATGCCGGGGCCGACCCCAACGCCCTACCCCAAGGGAACCCCCGCGTCGTGGGCTACCGGCCCGGCTACACTCCCCTGCACATGGCAGCGCAGTGGAATCCCAACCCTGGAATTGTCGACGCATTGGTAGCGGCAGGCGCGGACCTCGAAGCCCGGTCCGCCGAGGGCGCAACGCCCCTGCACGCTGCCTGGGGGAATCCGAATCCCGCCGTCGTGCAAGCCTTGCTGCGGTCGGGCGCCGATCCGCTGGCCCGGGACCAAAGCGGCCGACCCGCCGACCCGACCGGTTGTGCGCACTGGAACACCGCGGCCTTCACCCGGCATGCGTCCCCCGAGGACTTCGAGCTGTGCCTCGCACTCGGTGAAGACGTGCAGGCCTCCGACGGCAACGGAAACACGCCGCTCCACCTGGCGGCTCAGTTCGATAATCCGGCCGCGGTCACCAAGCTCCTTGAGGCCAGGGCCGCCCTGACCGCTGCCAACAACGGGGGCGCGACGCCCCTGCATCTGGCGGCAATCCACGATGCCACGGCGAGCCTCACTCTGCTGCTTGAAGCCGGCGCGGACCTCGACGCTGGTGCGGACATCCTGGGTACTCCGCTCCTGAACGCTCTCACGAGGTGGCGCGGACCTCGCGGGGGGGATAGCGAAGCTGCCATTGACGCCCTGCTGGAGGCGGGCGCCGACATCAACGCTGCCGATTCGACCGGCACTACTCCGCTGCTGGCCAGCATGGGGCTTCAGCGCACTTTGGGGTGGCCCGCCACCGACCTTCCGTTGAGGTTGCTGGCGCTGGGCGCCGATCCCAATTCGCGGGACACACAGGGCCGGACCCCGCTGTACAAGGCGGCATTCACCGAGAGTCCCGCGGTGATCCGTGCGCTTCTGGACGCCGACGCGGACCCGCAGGCGCTCACCAACGAGGGTGCCTCACCGCTTCATTCCGCCGCGGAGTCCGGGGGTCCGGAAGTCATCGCGCTCCTGGCAAGCACCGGAGTGGATCCGGATCGGCTGACTGACAGCTCTCATGCTCCCCTGCATCTTGCGGTATGGGAACGCAGGCCATCCCGCTTCGTGGTCGCCTGGTATCCGGATGCGCCGTGGAGACTCCGTGCGTTCGCCCTTCTCGTTGCGGGTGCCGACCCCAATGTCCGCACCGCCGAAGGAGACACCCCCCTGCACCTGCTCGTATCCGGTTATCAGCCCGACACTGCGCTGGTGTCCGGGCTCGTGGAAGCCGGCGCCGACGTGAACGCGCGGAATGACAGGGACGAGACCCCGCTGCACGTAGCCCGGGCACACAACCGGCTCGTCGCGGCGCTCAAGCTGCTCGAACTCGGAGCCGATCCCTACGCGCTCGACAGTACCGGCCGGATCGCGGACCCCGTCTGCTCGTGGGGCCCAGGACCCGTTGCGATTGATGCATGGGACTTCCTCGCCCGGTCACCGGTGGAGAGCGTGCGGGGGTGTCTTGAGAGCGGGACCTCGGTGGACGTGCGTGACGAGCAGGGCCGGACCGCGCTGGCCGGCATGGTCTCGACGCTGGGCTGCTGTGCCGATTTCGAGAACGTTCTTTCTGAACTCCTGGCTACCGGCGCGGACGTGAACGCGCGTGACGATTCGGGCAGGACACCGCTCCATCTCGCCCTCGGAATGGCGAGGCGGTTGGACGCTTCGGTTCTGACCGGCGTGACGTCTGCCCTCCTCGGTGCCGGGGCCGACCCGAACGCCCGTGACCTACAGGGCGAGACGCTACTGCACACCGCACCCAGCTGGGCGGTGCCTCTGCTGGTCCCGGCCGGTGCAGACCCCGACTCGCGCAACAACGCGGGCGAGACTCCGCTCCACGTCGCCCTCCGCCGCGGCGACCAGCTGAAGGTCAGTGCCCTGTTGCGGCACGGTGCCGATCCGACAGCCCGGGACAGTGTGGGCAATACCGCCGACCCGGTCTCCTGCGAGCGCTGGGGAGGCGGACCTTTCCTCGCACTCGCCGACGCCGACGTGGTGGTCGACTGCTTCCCGTCCGGCGCAGATGCTCCCGGGGCAGATCGCGCGACTCAGCTGCTCTTCGCCGTGGCCGGTGCGGCGCGCGACCCGACCGTCATCGACCTTTTGCTGCAATCCGGCGCCGATGTGAATGCCCGCAGCGGGTCCCGATACACCCCCCTCCACAACGCCGCGCGCACGGGTACACCGGGAGTCGTGCGGGCACTCCTCGCGGCCGGAGCAGATGTGAACGCGTGGGCGACCGGCGTCAACACGGACTATGGGTGGAGCTGGACCCCACTGCAGCTGGCGGCGGCCTACAACCCGGACCCGGAGGTCGTCGCAGCACTTGTGGAAGCGGGCGCGGAGCTCGGCGGGGACGGAAACTATCCACTACGCCTCGCGGCCGCGAATCCCAATCCGGCAATCGCCCAGGTTCTCCTGGACGCCGGGGCGGACGTCAACGCGGGACTTGGCCGAACCCCGCTCCACGAAGCTGCCGCCGGCAACTCGAACCCTGCGGTCATCGAGCTTCTCGTCGGAGCAGGGGCGGATGTGAACGCGCTGGAATCCAACGGTTTCACGCCACTCCACGCATCCGCCTGGTATAACCCCCATCCCGAGATCGCGACCGCACTCATCGCGGCCGGGGCAGATGTCAACGCCCGGGACAGGGAAGGCTACGTTCCCTCCGGGCGCGTCGCGAACGACCGGACGCCGTTGTTCATGGCCGCAGACCGCGGCTGCGGATTCGGAATACGCTTTTCTGGGGACCCGGGACCTCCACTGCACAACGCCGCGGTCATCGAAGCCCTGGCGCGAGCGGGCGCAGACCTGGAACAGACGGACAACACCGGCCGAACCCCGCTGCATGCGGCGGCACAGACGCACCCCGAGGTCTTCCCACTGCTCCTGCGGCTTGGGGCCGACCCGAACGCCCGGGATGCGAACGGCAAGACGCCGCTGGACTACGCGCTCGTGAACCGGTCGCTGGAGGGACTGCCCGAGGTGCGGCAGCTGCGCGAGGCGATGTGGAGGCGTGCAACGGGGAGGTGATCGGGCCCGCCGCCGAGCGAAACGTCCCTTATTGCCGTGCCCCGCTCCCGGACCCTGACCCGGCAACACCGGGTATCAGATGGTATAATGGGATGACCCGGACTTGATTGTCCCAGGGTACCAGAGGCATTCGGAGGAACGATGAGACAGTTCGCCCTGGCGGGTCATCGCCTGTTTATTGCGGGCACCCGTCCGGCCCCTCCTACTCCGCCTGGGCGCCGATCCGGATGCCCCCGACGCCGAAGGCAAGACGCCCATGAACTACGCGAGGGAGAATCACATGCTCCAACCTTGGGAGTGGGTCAGCATGTCAACTTCGCTTGGCAATAGGTAAAGAGAACATGACGAACGAACGGCAACCGACGTGGTCGGTGCTCGCGACCACGCTACTGGGTGCCTTCCTGCTGGCGGCCTGCGCGGGCAAACAGAGTGCAGACCCGGCGGTCGCGTCCCCACCTCCACCACTCTCTATCGTCGATTTGCCGCCCACCAAGCCGACGACCAACCCTACCCCGACCCAACCCACCTGCGACCACTGGCATAATTGGGACTTCTTTACCCTGGCTTCAGCGAATCTCGTTCGCGAATGCCTCGAGGAGGGTGTGGACCCGAGAGATCCGGTGCAGTACGCTCCCGCCATCTTCAGCGCCGCGCGCAGGGCAACCGACCCAACCGTCATCGGCCTCCTTACGGCTGCCGGCGCGGATCCCAATGTCCGTCTGGGAGCGGGGCGCTGGGGCGGCGGCCGCCCCGGCTACACTGCGCTGCACACGGCCGCAGCGAGTAACCCGACCCCCGGCATCATCGTCGCTTTGCTGGAGGCCGGCGCCGACATCAACGCCGCTGACAACGAGGGCGCAACGCCTCTGCATGCGGCCTGGGGAAATCCGAACCCCTCGGTCTTCCGGGCACTGCTGCGGTCTGGCGCCGACCCCCTGACCCGCGACGAGCGCGGCCGGGTCGCCGACCCGACAAACTGCCTGAACTGGAACACCGAGGTGTTCAATCAGCTGACGAGCCTCACAGAATTCGAACTGTGCGTGCGACTGGGCGAAGACGTAAACACACGTGACAGCGAGGGGAATGCGCCGCTCCACTGGGCCGCGGCTTACGACCGACCGACCGCAGTGAGGACCCTGCTGGACGCCGGGGCCGACATCAACGCCCAAAACAACATAGGGGCGACGCCCCTGCACGTAGCCGCCACCAACCAGGGCGCGGACATCGTCGCCCTGTTGCTGGACGCCGGGGCGGAGTTGAACGCCGGCGCCTGGGGAACTTCTCTGTTTCATGCAATCTCCGGCCGCAGGGGGATGAGCCACGCCCGCCGCTCAAGGGGAATGAGCGAGGCCGCCATCAACGCCTTGTTGGAGGCTGGCGCCGACCTTGACGCGGCCAACTCGGCAGGCACGACTCCGTTGATGGAGAGCCTGGAGCCCCAACGCCGGGAAGGCACCCTCGCGGACCTTCCAATGCGACTGCTCGCTCTCGGCGCCGACCCCAACTCGCAAGACACCCAGGGCCGAACCCCTCTGCTCGCGGCTGCTTCCGCCGAGGGACCGGCGGTGATTCGCGCCCTGCTTGAGGCCGGTGCGGATCCGTATGCGCTAACCAACGATGGCGCGTCAGCGCTTCATCGGGCGGCCGTGGCAGGCATCCCCGAGATAATCCCAATCCTGGCGGACGCCGGTGTGGACCCGAACGGCCTGAACGAACTTGCCCAGGCACCACTGCACCTCGTGGTCATTCCGTCGCGAAGCAACAGATGGTGGTATCCCTACGGGCATGAGGCGACCCGGTCACCGACGGCCCTGCGCGCGTCAGCGCTGCTTGAGGCGGGAGCCAACCCCAACGCACGAAATCCCGAAGGCGACACTCCCCTGCACCTGTCGCTGTGGCACCGCGACTCGACCCTGGTACCCGAACTCGTACAAGGCGGCGCGGATGTGGATGCGCGCAACGACAAGGGTGAGACTCCGCTCCACGTCGCCCGCGCACAGGGCCGACGCTCCACCATTCGAGCTCTCCTGAGACTCGGAGCCGATCCGGATGCGCGTGACAACTCCGGACAACTTGCGGATCCCGTCTGCTACTGGGATCCAGGCGGTGGGATTCCCGCCAGTGCGCCAGCCGAGAGCGTCCGGGGATGTCTGGAGAGCGGGATACCGGTGGATGCGCGCGACGAGGAAGGCGCGACGTACCTGGCCAGGATGGTGTCCTCACGGAGTTGCTGCGCCGACTTTGCAAACGTCCTTCGGGTGTTCGTGGCGGCGGGTGCCGACGTGAACGCCCGGGACGATGCGGGCAGGACCCCGCTGCACCGTGCCGTGGCGAATCCCGGACGGATTCCCGGGGGGCTCCTGCCAGTGGTGATATCGGCTCTGCTCGACGCGGGAGCAGACCCGAACGCGCGTGACTCGGAGGGTTCGGCACCGCTTCATCTGGCGGCGGGTGGGGCGGGAGCAAGCCCCGTGGTTTCCCTGCTGGCTGAGGCCGGTGCGCACCTCGACGCACGCAACGACGCCGGCGAGACTCCACTGCACATCGCTTTTCGTGGCGACGCTTCCGCAATTGCGCTTACTCTACTGCAATTCGGAGCCGATCCGGCGGCTCCGGACGCCGCGGGCGTCATACCTGATCCGGCCGCCTGCGATCGCTGGGGCACCGCTACCTTCTTCACATTCGCCACTGCCGACATTGTTGCGGGATGCATCGCGTCCGGGGCAAGTGTTCGTTCCGTGCACGGGCGCGGCAGCCGGGCGACGACGCTGATCTCCGTAGCCGCCGGTTCGTCGCGGGACCCTGAGGCCATTTCAGTCCTGTTGGAGGCTGGGGCTGATCTTCACGTGCGCGACCCCTTCTTCCAGTACACGCCTCTCCATCATGCCGCCCGGACCGGCGTAGCGGATGTTGCAAGAGCGCTGTTGGAAGCCGGCGCTGACCCCGACGCCTGGGCGACCGGCTTCAACATCGACTGGGGGTGGGGCTGGACCCCGCTGCACCTGGCTGCCCGGTCGAACCCGGATCCCGATGTCGTCAAAGCCTTGTTGGAGGCGGGCGCAGACTTCGACGCCCCCAGCGGAGAACGCTTCCGGGAGGGCAATACCCCGCTGCATAACGCGGGCGCGAATCCGAACCCCGGTGTTGCCGCGGCTTTGCTGGATGCCGGAGCCGACGTCAACGCTCTTTCCCACGGTGGCCGCACACCCCTGCACGAGGCCGCCGCCGAAGGCTCCAACCCCGCGGTCATCGAGCTTCTGATCGCGACGGGGGCCGACGTCAACGCGCGCGATAACAACGGCGATACACCTCTTCATTCTGCAGCCTGGTACAATCCCCATCCGCAAATCGCGACCGCTCTGATCGCCGGCGGGGCCGACGTCAACGCACGCGACCCTGACGGGTACGTCCCCTCCGGGCGGAGAGCGAACGAACGAACGCCGTTGTTCATGGCGATACGCCGTTACGGGGTTTTCAGCGGGGGTCAGCCAATGCCCAGTCGCTTCAATGTCCTCGTTGTGGCGGCCCTGGTGCGCGGAGGGGCGGACCTGGATCACACGGACGCGTCCGGCCAGACCGCGCTGCACGCGGCCGCGTTGGCGCGGCCCGCCGCCTTCCCCCTGCTCATTCGACTGGGCGCCGATCCGAACATCCGCGATGCATACGGCAAGACGCCGCTGGACTACGCGATTGAAAGCGCGTCGCTGGAGGGACTGCCCGCGGTGCGGCGGGTGCGCGAGGCGATGCGGCGGAGTCGCCAACCATGAAAAGGGTGCCGAGAAGATGAATGCCCGAATCCCGCCAAACCGGAGCGCAACCCTGCTGCTGCTATCCCTCGTTGTAGCGGGTTGCACAACCGCGCCCACACCCAACCCCACCCCCATCCACCCCCCCTGCGACGGCTGGGGCTCCTTCACCTACTTCGCGTCGGCTTCCCCGCAGGACGTTCGCCAATGCCTGGAAGCAGGCGCGGACCTCGACGACATGTACTGGGGACATCTTTTTCACACGGCGGCGCGCTTCTCCCCGGACCCGGCCGTCATCGCGGTGCTGATCGAGGCCGGCGC
>JAPOOQ010000171.1 GCA_026713345.1 Gemmatimonadota bacterium
CAGGTTCACCTCCGACGGGCCGAAGCCCCTCACGATCACGATCGGCTTCGGCTCCGGCTTGACGCCCTCCACCTCGAGCGCGGCCTGGATCAGGAGCCCCTTCGCCCGCTCGATGTCGGACTCGTACGCCACGGAGAAGGGAATGCGGAGGCGGATATCGTCGCCCGACATGGTGTAGTTGATGATGTCGCGCTGCATGATCTCGTTGTTCGGGACGACGACCACGAGGTTGTCCGGATTGCGAATCTTGGTGGCGCGGATCCCGATCTCGATCACGTCTCCCCAGGTCCCGGTCTCGTTGGGTGCGTTCCACAGCTCGATCCGGTCCCCCACCTGGAAGGGACGGTCCATGATCAGTAGCACGCCGGCGATCAGGTTCGACAGGGTATCCTTGGCCGCCAGTGACAGTGCCAGTCCCACCACCCCGGCACCCGCCAGCAGCGGGGTGATCTCGAGCCCGACGGTGGGCATGGCCAGCAAGACGCCGATTGCGATCACCAGAACCCGCACGAACCGATTGACCATCGGCAGCGCGGTCTCGTCGAGAGCGGTGTCGCTGCGGGCCATGATCCTGCCCTCGAACACCCTGAGCAGCTGCCCGACGAAGTTGCTCAGCGGGATGAAGATCAGGACGATCCAAACGCCCCACACCCAATCCAAGGGCTGCGTATCGTAGGGTTGCCAACCGTCTTCCGGGGTTTCCGCCCCGAGCACCGGGATCCACTGTCCTACCAACAGCCAGATGGCCCAGGCCACCGCCGTAAGCCGGACGGCTTTGCGCAACAACCGGACGAAGTGGTCGTCGAGTTCGGTCTCGGTGCGCTTCGCCAGCCGCCTCTCCACCCTGCGCAAAACCCACCCGGCAACCAGATAGAGGAGCGCGGCCAACACAACGACCCCCAGGCTCGGCAACAGACGGGGACCGACATAATCGACCACACCGTCCCACCATTCCTGCAGGGGGATCAGGTCAAATCCAAGGAATTCCATGTGCAAATCCTCCCGTCAGCGGGGTGGGATGTCAACTGTTGCCTGTGTCAATCGCTCACCGCCCCGGTCCGTCGCAATTCCGCGATCTCCTCCTCACCGAAGCCGTACTCCCGCAACACCTCGGCGGTGTGCGCACCCTGCCCGGGCGCCCCGCGCTCCACCGAAGCCGGCGTCTCGGACAGCTTGACGGGCACGCCCAGCGTCTCCACCTCCTCCGCACCCTGCTGAACCGACAACACCATCTCCCGGGCCATGGTCTGCGGGTGGCGCAGCGCCTCCAGCATGCTCGATACCGGCCCGGCCGGCACTTCCGCCGCCTCCAGCCGCCGCAGCCACTGCTCCGCCGTGGCGGTCTTCAGCCGTGCGGACAGCAGCTGCCGCAGCGCCTCCAGATTCTCCATCCGGTCCGCGTTGGTCCGGAAGCGGGGGTCGCCAGCCAGTTCGGGGAGCCCAAGAGCCTCCACCAGGCGCTCCCAGTTCACCTGGTTCCATCCCCCGACCGTGATCCAGCCATCAGCGGTCGGCAACGCCTCGTACGGGGCCGCGAGGGGATGCGCGGAGCCGAGTGGGCCGGGCGACTCACCGGTCGCCAGCGCCACTGCCGACTGCCAGAAGGTCTGGATCAAGCCCGCCTCGTAGAGCGAAGTGTCGACGCGCTGCCCCTTGCCCGTGGACTCGCGCGCGTAGAGCGCGGTCACCACACCCATCGCGCCGAGGATCCCCGCGGTGATGTCGGTCAGCGGCGGTCCGCATTTGACGGGAGGCCGGCCCGGACCCTCGCCGGTGACGCTCAGCAACCCGGTCATCCCCTGGGCGATGAGGTCGAAGCCGCGGTGGTCCGCCAGCGGTCCCGTGCGCCCGAAGCCGGTGATCTGGCAGTAGACGAGACCCGGGTTCGCGGCCCGCAGCGACTCGTAGCCGAGGCCGAACCCCTCCATGACGCCCTTGCGGAAGTTCTCGATGACGACGTCGCAGCTCACCAGCATTCGCTGCGCCGCGCCCCGCCCCGCATCCGTCTTGAGGTCGATCACGATGCCACGTTTGTTGCGGTTCATCATGACAAACGCGGCCGCGGTCCCCCCCACCTCCGGCGGCGCAAACGCGCGCGTGGGGTCGCCGGCCCCGGGGGGCTCCACCTTCACCACGTCGGCTCCCATGTCCGCGAGCATTCGGCCGCAAACGGGCCCGGCCATCACGTGCGCCAACTCGATGACGCGTATGCCGGCCAGCGCGCCCAACTACTCCCCCTCGAACCGGGGCGTCCGCTTCTCCATGAACGCCGCGATCCCCTCCCGGTAGTCGCGCGTCCGGAACGCCTCGTACGCCTCTTCCCGCTCCGCATCGGTCAGCGCCCCCCCCCGCCCCACCCGTCGCACGAACTTTTTGTGCCACCGGTTCACCAGCGGCGCCCCGGCGGCGATCCTGCGCGCGGCCCCCCCCCCCCCCTCCCCCACCTCCCCATCCGGCACGATCCGGTTCACGATCCCCATCTCCCGGGCGCGGCGCGCGTCCACCAGGTCGCCCGTCAGAAGGATCTCCAG